>JAPLYY010000043.1 GCA_026395315.1 Candidatus Shapirobacteria bacterium
GATATGAATTTTATTGGCGTATTTCGAATCTCCCAGTCCGATTATCAAGGACAAACCCCTCCGGCCTCCGGCCACCTCCCCTTGACAAGGGAGGCACCCTTGAATATATTTTCGAAAAAATTCCTGGGGGTATGAGTTAACGGGATGAAAAATAATGTCAGGGCGGATAATTATTTTTTGAAGTGCAGAAAGGGTACGACGAGAGATATTGGCGCCCCATTGATTTGAAAAGGCATAGAGAAGAATCATTCGGTTGATGGTAAAACGGATTTATTGAGATTTCGGTTGAAGGTCATTCAGAGCTTCTTTGATGGTATTTTTGTATTCAAGATAAGCGGCTTCTTTTTCGGAAATGAGTTTTTCAAGATTTTTGATAAGTTCTAACACGGAAGGTTCCAGCTCTAAAGTCAGGATACCTTCACATTCCAGTCTAACTTCGGGAGGTAACCCAGCTATAACTAGTAATTTTTGAGCTTGCTCGAGCTGTTCGGGAGAGGCTTTGGTGATATTGTCTGTCATTTTTTGAATAAATTATTTATTTTTTAGGTGTATCAAGACCTTTGATGGGCATAAAAGCTTTGGCAGCTGGTTCAACCCAAAATGTGGGAAGAGCAGGGATCAGAGCCCCGACAATTTTTAATCCACCTCGGAGATAGGCCTTTCCACGATCGGAATCTTCTAAAAATCTACCTCCAGCAATATCACGAATTCCAGAAAGAAGAGTAAAAGCATCAGTTATACCGTATCCGGCAAAACCGACTGCTTCGACGGCGGCCAATATCGCAACAGCCAAGGCTTTGCTGGGAACGGCATCCATTATCCTTTGAGCACCATCCAGGAAACCATTGGTGGCTTGACTGACGCGTCGATTAAAGACTTCTTCGGCTGCTTTAACTTTGCCGGCAATTTCCGGATGTCCAGTAGATTCGATAAGATTGGCAAGACTTAATTCAGTTGGTTGAGACTGGTTGTTGTTTTCAGGACTTTTGGTTTCGTCTATCACAAACTGATTGTATTGTTTCCATGATTATTGTCAATAAGACGTTTGGAAGTTTAGACATTATAGAGGAGGATTATTTTTTCTCGATATTAAAGAGAGATGATTTTATAGTTAGGGCACCGGGGGCACGGAGGGTAAAAATATCTTTAAAACTTGATCCGCTAAAACTAAAATCACCTTTATCTGTCGAAACACGAACGGTTTGGGTGTAACCACCGGTGGAATAATCAACCGATACCGAGTTAACCGAAGAAACCGGACCGCTTTTATCACTGACCTGACGGCGGAGTTCATCGCGGGACCAGGCGTTAGAATCGCAGGAACCAAGACAATTTTGGATTTGAGAGAGGTGGGAGGAATCATTCGTTTTGGAAAAATAGAGAACGGCATTAATAATGTCGGAAAATTCATCGTTGGTTAACCAGGGATGACTGCGGCCGGCAGTGACATTGCTGCGGGTTTTGTACCAGCCTTTGTAAAACCAAGGAGAGGATGCTTGCTTCTCATACGCATCCGTAGGCCAGCATGATAACGAGCCACATTTAGTGTCCCAAAGAACCTGAGTGGAATGGCCGGAGGATGAATAAGATAAAATGGCACCGCCGGAGGTCGAGGCATACATGGTGGAAAAAATATTACCGGATTGGTTACTTTTGATAACAATTCCACGGGTTTCTTCAACGGCTTGTTTCCAGCGACCGGGAGAATTTAGGCGCGAACGACTGTAGACCTGACAAGCTTCGGTGACACAAATACTACCGGATAGATTATTAGTGTAACTTAAGGCATAAGTACGAGCGGCAATAGCCTGGGCACGGAGCGCTTCATAACCGCCTTTGTCGCCCCAGCCGGCAGGCATTTCGGCAATACCAACCAGATAATTGGATTCAAACGGAATAGTTCCAACTGAAGTTTTAATGGAACCATCGGTGTTAATTTTTTCGAGTTTAATATCACCATAATAAGCTTTGAGAATAGTTTCATAATTTTGACCGTTTTGAGCCCGGGCTAGGGCACCATACTGACTCATACCTTTACGATGAGGAGCACCAAAAGAAAAAGCGGCAAAAGCGGGAGAAAATCCGGGATTGTAATCAGCCCGGGAAGCCGGATCATCACTAGTGGAAGCGTCACCAACCGAAGTATTAAACATGGCATTTTTTTCAGCGATTAGCGACTGTTGTTGAGCAGAGAGGACATTTTTATAATCCTGGGCTTTTTTGATTTCCCCAGCCAAAAAGCCAAATCGGGTTTCCATATCTTTTTTAACGGCAGCTAATTTAACTTTTTCTGCTTCCAGCTTGGTTTTATTAACGTTGAGGGTATTAATATCGTTAACATAAGCGACGATAGAAGTTCTGTCCTGAGTAATAACTGATTGATAAAAGGTATATTGACGGAGCAGAGACGAGCTTTCAGCGCTGGCCAGGAAAATCATCAGGGGGTTAAATTTTTTGGTGTTAATGTAGTATTGGCGGACACGTTGGGAAAGAAGGGTTTTCTGAACCTCAAGATCAGATTCGCGGTCTATTAATTTTTGACCTAAATCTGTGATTTGGATTTC
>JAPLYY010000023.1 GCA_026395315.1 Candidatus Shapirobacteria bacterium
TTTATTTTTGGTGACAGGGCAATTTGATTTAACGAATATATTTTTAGGCGATAAATAAAAGAAGTATCAATAAACTGCTGGTATTGTTCCGGAGATAGGTCAATAGGAAGAGCTATTTTTTGTTTAACCCAATCATCGGCAGAATAAGGTAAGTATGTTTTATCCTCAAAAATCAGCCAGACTTGCGAGGGGAGTTTACTCGCTTTGACTTTGATCAGCTTCATTGGGGACGGCAACTTTGATTTCGGGATTACGGATTTTATCCCAAACGGCTAGTCTAATGGTGTCGGCAATTTTCGGATTTTCCCAGAGATAGGTTTTGGCACCTTCCCGACCCTGGATATTGTTGTCACCGATCTTAAAGAAAGCACCGGATTTGGTAATAATGCCATAAAACACACCCATATCAACTAAACTGCCGAAGACAGAAATACCTTCGGTGTTCATAATATCAAATTCGGCTTCTTTAAACGGCGGAGCAACTTTGTTTTTAACAATCCGGGCACGATGCTGGGAACCAACTGAATCTCCAGAGGAAGTTTTGATATTAGCAATTTTGCGTAAATCGATGCGGACTGAGGAATAAAATTTTAAAGCCATACCACCAGGGGTGGTTTCGGGGTTACCAAACATAACGCCTATCTTTAGGCGTAATTGGTTGGTAAAAATAACTACGGCTTTAGATTTGCTAATGGCACCGGTGAGTTTGCGGAGGGCCTGAGACATCAACCGGGCCTGAACACCCATCATCGAATCCCCCATTTCACCTTCAATTTCAGCTTTGGGAACCAAAGCGGCAACGGAATCGATAACAATAACGTCAACGGCATTGGAACGAACTAAAGTTTCAACAATCTCTAAAGCCTGCTCACCATTATCGGGCTGAGAGATGAGTAATTCATCTAAGTTAACTCCAACAGCGGCCGCCCGGGTGGGTTCCAGGGCATGTTCAGCGTCAATAAAGGCAGCGGTGCCACCGAGTTTTTGAGCTTCGGCGATAACATGAAGGGCAACGGTGGTTTTACCCGACGCTTCCGGGCCAAAGATTTCAGTGACCCGGCCACGGGGAAGACCGCCGACACCCAGAGCCACATCAAGAGTCAGACAACCGGTGGGGATAACATCAATAGTCATATCAGCCCGTCTTTCGCCCATTTTCATAATGGCACCTTCGCCATAGGATTTTTTAATTTGTTCCATGGCCAGCTTGACTGCTTCGAACTTTTTGGATTGGAGAGAACCGGTAGAAACAGAAGGAGAAGAAACAACAGGTTTAACTTTTGGATGACGACCCATAGGATTTCTAAAAAATATTAATAGTTAGTAATAACAATTATAACTATATCAAGTCAAGGGGTAAAACCGAAGAAAAGGCGAAGAGAGATATTTTGTCGGGGTTACTGGATTCGAACCAGCAACCTCACGGACCCCATCCGTGCGCGCTAGCCAATTGCGCCAAACCCCGAGTTGCCCTTGCAATTGGTGGATCAGCCTATGGCTGAAAACCCCGTTTGCTTAAGTGTCTGTATTATAACCTTTTTAATCAGTTTTCCAAACCCCATCTTATAGAACTTTTCCCTTAATTTGGCATCTTCTTCACAAACATAGGTTTCATAATAAATTAATTTAAAAGGGCCATTATCTCGTGTCCAAGTATTTTTTCCTAAATTATGCTCTTTAAGCCTAACTGTTGGTGTTTTTGAAGTACTACCAACATATATTTTTGAGTTTTTTAAACTTTCTAAAAAATACACATAAAACATTAATTAAGTATACATTGCGCCCCGTCCATAGGACGGTCAGCCTATGGCTGAAAACCCCGTGCTTGAATGACTTGGCTATTATACCAATAATGCTGGTATAATTTATAGCTTATGATAATAATCGATAAAGAAGAAATCGAAACCGGGATTAACGATATAAACGAAGAAAAAGAGACCAAAATTAAAATCAAAAAAATTTACCGGATAATGCGAAGGATTGCCGAATCAAGGATTAAAGGACGAACAGGAGACTGCTAGCTAAAAGAAGAGTGTAAAATCCAAAATACCAGAGTTTATTACTGACGAGTAATTTTCTGAGAAGATAAAGGGATACTAAACCAACCAGAAAAGTAACGATAAAAGCAAGTAAGTAATCAGGTTGGAATATATTTTGACCTAAAATGTCTTTTAAACCTAGAGCCAGCGCCCCAAACGAAGCAGGGATAAATAATGAAAAAGAAAAGTTAAAGGCGGTAACAGGGCTAAGGCCCATTAAAAGAGCAGCAAAAATAGTAGAGCCGGAACGGGAAACACCGGGGAGAATAGCCAACATTTGGAACAAGCCAATAATTAGCGCCTGTTTATAGGTAATTTTGACACTTTTATTTTTAAAATATTGGGTGGAGAAAACAAAAGCGGCGGTGATAAGAAAAAATAATGGCAATAAAGAGACATCAGCAAAAATATTGGCAATTTGATGTTTAAATAAGACACCGACAAGACCGGCGGGAATGGAGCCAATGATAATTTGAGGAAGGTTGGCAAGGAAGAATTTGAACTGTGAACGGAAGAAGAAAAGGACTGATAATAAAGTGGCAGTATTAAGAAAGATGTCAAAAGTTAATGACGGCGTTAGTCCAAAGAAATATTGAAATAAGTTGAGGTGACCGGAAGAAGAAATGGGCAAAAATTCGGAAATTCCCTGGACAAAAGCCAGGATGATAGATTGGATTAAAGTCATTAACAATTTTAACGCTTCGGCGACTGCTTTTGACGATCGGGTCCGCCACGGCGGACTCTCCTTCAGTAGATTAACGCTTAGGACTTTGTTTCTGACGTCGAGCCTTACCACCGGTACCGACCATGCGGCGTTCGCGGACACGGGAATCAACCGTCATCAGATCAGCCAGACGAAGAGCGGGTTTATAGGTAGGATCGAGTTTAACCAGACTACGGGAAATGGCCAAAATCAAAGCATCAACTTGGCCGGCTTTGCCGCCACCAACAATTTTGGCTTGAAAATAAAATTTACCTTCTGTTTCGGTAGTTTTAAAAGGTCTGTCGTATTTAACCAAATAAGAAACGCCGGGGAAATATTTGGATAAGGCATTACCGTTAACAGTCGATTCACCAATACCCTGAAATAGTTTTACCGAAGCAACGGCGGATTTGCGTCGACCATAGGAATATATATAGGTATTTTTAGGGCTTGATTTGGTCATGGTAGGGATGTTGATCATCAATAAATATTTTGAGACGGGCTAAACGAAGACTGCGGAGTTTATTTTTGGGAATCATACCGGCGACGGCATGTTCAATGACCTTACGGGGATCTTTTTTCATTAAGGCTTCAAAGGGCATTTCTTTGAGACCACCCGGGAAACCGGAATAATGATAATAAATTTTAGTTTTTTCTTTACCGCCAGTAACGACTATTTTAGCGGCATTGATGGCAACAACGACACCACCGTCATCACGGTTGGGAGAAAAGGTGGTTAAATCTTTACCAACAAGAATAGCGGCAATTTTAGTAGCGGCGCGACCGAGAACCTGGCCTTCGAGATCAACCAGATGCCATTTTCTGGTGGCTATTTTGCCTTTAGTGACGGTAGTTTTTTGGGTGATCATATTATTTTTTGGTAACTTTAGATTTTACTACTTTTGCTGGTTTTTCTTTTCCGCCAGAGGCGGATC
>JAPLYY010000122.1 GCA_026395315.1 Candidatus Shapirobacteria bacterium
AATAAAATAAGATATGAATTGGAAAAAGCAGTTAATTTGGCGACAAGTGGTCGACCGGGGCCGGTGTGGGTAGAAATACCACTGGATATACAAGCAGAAGAGATAAGTGAAAAAGAATTGAAAGGTTATACTGTAGATAAAAAAAAGAAAAATAAAAGTATTCCAATTGATGAGGTAGTAAAAATGTTAGAGACAGCTAAAAGACCATTGTTGATTGCTGGATATGGAATTCGAATTAGCGGAGGGATTGATGAATTAAATAAATTTCTGAAAAATACTGGAATAAATGTAGTAACACCAATGTTCACTGCCGGTGATGTGGTAACTTATGACTACAAAAATTATTTGGGACGTCAGGGAATGCCGGGAACTGTAACGGCTAATTATGCGGTAGATAATTGTGATCTGATGTTAATTATCGGTGAAAGAATGCAATTAACTCAAACTTCTTATGATTATAAAAATTTTGCTTCAAACGCCAAAAAGATAATGGTGGATGTGGATGAAGGAGAGCTATTTAAAAAGACTTTAAAAATCGATTTACCAATTTTAGATGATGCTAAGGATTTTTTGGAAGAACTAAATAAAAAGAATATTAGGATTAATAAATGGAAAGTTGAGAGAGTTGAGATTAATTATAAAGACTATGGTAAAACGAAGAAATTTATTAATGTTTATGAATTTATAGGTGAGTTGAAGAAATATAGTCGGAGGTATCCGGTGGCAACTGCTAATGGAATGGCCAGTGTGGTTCCAAATCAGGCTCTGGTGATAAAGAGGGGTCAAAGGATGATGACAAATGCCGGATTGGGTCAGATGGGATCAGGATTACCAATGGCGATAGGGGCTTGTATTGCCTGTGGAAAGAAGCCAACAATTTGTATGGAGGGAGATGGTTCTTTAATGTTGAATATTCAGGAGCTACAAACGGTTATTTTTAATAGATTGCCGATTAAGCTGTTTATTTATAATAATTCCGGATATTTTTCAATCAGGAACACTCATCAGAATTATTTTGGAAAAGTGTTTGCGGCTGATAAAAAATCAGGGGTGGACTTACCAAATTATGAAAATTTGATTAAAGGTTGGGGGGTAAAATATGAAAAGATTCAAAATAGTGCTGAATTAAAAAAACTAAAAGGTATTTTTAAATATAAAGGCCCGGTTGTTTGTGAGTTGATGATTAATCCAAATCAATTAATGTTGTCAAAGTGGAGCGCGGGTACTTATAAGGAAAATATATGAAAAAAATAACTATCGGAGTGCCTTGTTTTAACGAAGAAGAAAATGTGGTATGGGCTTATAAAACTATTAAGGAAATTGTTGATAAGGATAAAAAATATGATTATGAATTTCTTTTTGTAGATAATGGCAGTAGCGACAAAACCAGACTACTAATAGAAAAAATAGCCAAAAAAGATCGTCGGGTTAAGGGTGTATTTTTGTCGAGGAATTTTGGTCCGGAAGCATCGGGTCAAGCATTAACGGATTATTCTACCGGTGATGCTGTCATTTTTTTGCCATGCGATTTACAGGACCCACCCGAGTTGATGCCTAAACTTATAAAAAGGTGGAATGATGGTTATGATATAGTTTTGGGACAATATACAAAAACCGAAGATTCTCGTTTTATGACATTAATGCGAAAGTCATTTTATGGACTGTTCAAAAAGATATCTAATATTGATGTGCCAACTAATGTAACTGGTTTCGGTTTGGTGAGTAGAAATGTAATTGAGGCTTTAAAGAGTTTACCAGAAAAATATCGTTTTAATCGTGGACTAATGATGTGGGTTGGTTTTAAAAGATTTTTTATCCCCTATCAAAAAAGGGTTAGGAAAAATGGAATCAGCTCTTATCATTTTTTTGATTATATTAAACATTCCGAGCGGGGGTTATTTGGTTTTTCGTATTTGCCGCTTGATCTGATAGTTTATTTTGGCTTGGTAATAACTATATTGTCTTTCTTATTTATTATTGGGTATTTGTTTACAGTGTTTGTTTTTGGAAACCCGATAAAAGCATCTATTCCACTAATGTTGGCGATTGTTTTCTTTGGTGGGGTTAACTTGATGGCTTTGAGTATTATTGGTAAATATGTTCCGGTAATTATGGAAGAAACAAAAAATCGACCGGTTTATATAGTCGATGAAAAAATAAATTTTAAGGACTAATTTATGAAAAAAAAATTCATTGCCGGTGAAACTTATATCCCTGTTTCCGGAAAAGTGTTTGATAAAGAGGAGATAAATAATGCTATTAAGGTAGCAAAAGATGGTTGGTGGACGGAAGGAGAGTTTGCTTTGAAATTTGAAGAAGAATTTAAAAAATATTTGGGGGTTAAATATGTGTCTTTAGTTAATTCTGGTTCTTCGGCTAATTTGGTAGCATTGGCGGCTTTGACATCAGATATTTTTGGTGAAAAACGTCTTAAAGCCGGCGATGAATTTATAACTACGCCGGTATCTTTTCCCACAACCGTAAATCCGGGAATTCAATATGGTTTAAAACCGGTGTTTATTGATGCAAAAGCAGATACTCTTAATATTGATCCTAAAAAAATTGAAAAAGCGATTACAAAAAAAACCAGATTAATAATGATGGCCCACACTTTAGGAAAACCTTTTGATTTGACGGAAATTATGAGATTGGTTAAGAAATATGATTTATGGTTGATTGAGGATTGTTGTGATGCTTTGGGATCAAAATATGACGGTAAAATTTTAGGTACTATTGGTCACATCGCCACATTTAGTTTTTATCCGGCTCACCAGATAACTATGGGTGAGGGCGGGGCGGTAGTTACTAGCGATGTATTAATTAATAAATCTATTAGACGCTTTAGGGATTGGGGTAGGGATTGCTGGTGTGGTACCGGTAAGGATGATACCTGTAAACGAAGATTTGATTGGCAGTTGGGAGAATTGCCAGAAGGTTATGACCATAAATATATTTATTCTGAAGTGGGATATAATCTGAAATTGACTGATTTTCAGGCAGCAATTGGCTTGGCTCAATTAAAAAATTTACCAGAAATGAACTGACTGAATATTTAGAAAAAAATAAAATCGGAACCAGAAATGTTTTTGCCGGAAATTTGTTGCATCATCCGGCTTACATAAAAATTAGAAATAATTTTAAAATTGTTGGAGAAATGAAAGAATCTGATTTGATTATGAATAATGCTTTTTGGTTGGGTGTCTGGCCGGGAATTGATAAGAAGAGGATGAATTATATAAAGAAAATAATGATAAGATTTTTAAGAGGTTATTATGAATTTAAAAGATAAATTTGTAATTATTTTAGGAATTTTGATATTGTTTGGAGTTGGTTTTGGTAAGGTCAATGATTATCAAGATTATAATCCGACCGTTATTGTCGAAGCTAATAAGTTTCAAAAGCAGGAAAACAAGGAATTATTGAAAGGAGTAATTATATCTGATGATTTTAAAGCCAAGAACAACAATTTGGGGATAATATCAGTTTTT
>JAPLYY010000085.1 GCA_026395315.1 Candidatus Shapirobacteria bacterium
AGAGAATCAACAGTCGATAATCGTTCGTGTCCACCTTCAGGGATTGAAGAGGCTGATTTCCGCCATTAATAACCATTTTGGTTATAGTTTTGTTTATCCACCAACTCACATAACCCTGTTCACATTAAAAGATCAATACGGCATTAGTGTCGATTCAACTAGTGAATACCGGCAACTTACTCATCAAATTAGCCAAAAAGATTCTCAAAGACTGGCCAAATCCTTCAAACTAATTTGATGGACTTTTATACTATATAATGTAAAACATTTATTTCCCTCTTTACACTTAGCAAGGGGAGTGTTAGACTGCTAAATATGCCTATTTTAGACACTGTTATCGCCATTGAACCTGTTAAAAAAATTCTGCCCCTAATTCCTCTCCGGAATTTGGTTCTTTTTCCCTCAGTCGAAACCTCACTTTTTTTTGGCCGGAAAGAATCAATGAATGCGCTGTTACATGCCTTCGATAACACCAATAAATTGGTCATTATTACTTTCACACTGATGGCAGCCTTCATGCCATTGTTAAGGGAGTATCCCGGGTCAATATTGTCAATTTGGTTCAAACTGACCCTTATTGTACTGTCGAATATGTTGATTTACCCATTATTTCTGAATCAGCCACCGATATTCAGCAGTCGGCCCAGGCGTTGCTAGATCAGCTAAAAAAGGCCTTTGCCCTTGGCCGCCAGTTTGATCTTCCTGCCATGATGCAGCTGTCCACCGGTGTCTCCAGTTCCGATCTGGCCGACCAGGTCTGTTTCTCGGTTGACGCCAAACTTCACGAAAAACAATCACTTCTGGAAACACTTTTAGTCAGTCAGCGTCTTAAAGCCGCCAACGAAATGCTCCTTCGGGAAATGAAAGTCGCTGAATTGGAAAAATCAATTGAGGATAAAACTCAGGAAAAATTTAACATTGGCATGAAACGTAACGTTCTCGAAGAGCGTAAACATCAAATTGAGAAAGAATTAAAAAAACTCGGTCAAGAATCCGAAGGTGAATTTTCCGATTTGGAAAAAAAGATCCGTAAATCGGCCATGCCTAAAGATATCCGCAAAAAAATGCTCAAAGAACTTAGCCGTCTCCAGGAAATGGGCGCCATGGCTCCGGAGTCCAGTTATATCCGTACGTATTTGGAAACCGTCGTTGAATTACCCTGGGGAAAATACGATTCTTCCGATTTATCGGTTGCTAAGGCCCAAAGAGTTTTAGAAGAAGATCATTACGGTATCAAAGATGCCAAAGAAAGAATCCTGGAATATTTAGCTGTTTTGAAACTTAAAGAAAAAAATAAATCTAAAGCCGGCAACGATGGTATGGCCAACATTCTCTGTTTTATCGGTCCTCCCGGTGTTGGTAAAACTTCTTTAGGTAAATCCATTGCCAAAGCCTTAAACCGTAAGTTTGTCCGCGCTTCACTTGGCGGTATCCGCGATGAAGCCGAAATCCGCGGTCACCGTCGCACCTATGTTGGTGCTCTGCCGGGCCGAATTGTCAAAGGTCTCAAGGATGCTAAATCAATGAATCCGGTGTTTATGCTCGATGAAGTTGATAAAGTCGGTGCTGATTATCGCGGCGACCCTTCAGCTGCTTTGCTCGAAACTCTCGATCCCGAACAAAACCGCGAATTTTCCGATCATTATCTCGATTTTCCTATCGATTTGTCCAAGGTATTTTTTATATTGACCGGTAACGATATCAGTACTATTCCCTATGCCCTTCGTGATCGTTTGGAAATAATCAGTTTCCCTGGTTATACTCAGGAAGAAAAATTCCATATTGCCAAAAAATATTTAGTCAAAAAAGAATTAGCCGCCAATGGTTTAACTCCGAATAATATCAATGAAATTAAAGATGCCACTCTGAAATACATCATCGATAAATATACCCGCGAAGCCGGTGTCCGCGGCCTCGAACGGACTATTGCCAATATCTTCCGCAAAGTTGCCAAGAAAGTTGTCTCCGGTAAAGCGGCCAAAGTTGATATTAATGAATCCAAAACCATCCGTAAATTTTTAGGCCCGGAAATATTCTCTTCACAGTTAAAAGGATCAAAAGATGAAATTGGTGTTTCCACCGGTTTGGCCTGGTCCAGTGTTGGCGGTGACATTCTTTTCATCGAAGTCAACATTATGCCCGGTAAAGGCCAATTAATTTTAACCGGAAAGTTAGGTTCGGTCATGAAGGAATCCTGTCAGGCGGCTTTGTCCTTTGTCCGTAGCCAGGCCAAGCAGTGGGGGATTAAACAGGATTTTCATAAAATTGATATTCATATTCATGTCCCCGAAGGTGCCACTCCCAAAGACGGTCCTTCCGCCGGTGGTGCTATTACTACTGCCATAGTGTCGGCCTTAACCAACAAAGCCGTTCCCCGCGATATTGGTATGACCGGTGAAATTACCCTTCGCGGCCATATCTTAGAAATTGGCGGTCTTAAGGAAAAATCCTTAGCCGCTCATCGCGCCGGTTTAAAAACTATCTTTATTCCCAAAGACAACCTCAAATCTTTAGTTGATATTCCTGCCGAAGTCAAAAAGAACATCAAATTTATCCCCGTCGAGCGTTATTCTGATATCTATAAAAAGATATTTGTCTAAAGCTACATCTTTTCTATCGTTTTAATTCCCAGCAATTCCAGTCCCAATTTTAAGACGCTCGATGTAGTTTTAGTCAAAAATATTCGCCACACTTCCTCCGTCTCGCCAATAATTCTGTATTTCCCATAAAACTCATTATATTTCCTGGCTACTAAAAGTAGATACTCTGCTATTACTGCCGGATTAAATCTTTCAGCCGATTCCACCAATTTTTCTTCAAATTTTGACAATTCACGAACCAAACTCATTTCTTCCGGCTTAAAATCTATCGGCACTTCGTTAATGTTTTTTTGTTCTAAAATTTTGGTTTTTTCTAATACACTTTGACATCTGGCATACGTATATTGTAAATATGGTCCGGAATTACCATCCATACTCATCACTCTCTCCCAATCAAAAATAATATCTTTTTTGGGATCCTGTGATAAATCATTAAACTTTATCGCCCCGATTGCCACCGCCATAATTTTCTCTTTAGTATTTTCCGGAGCAATTTTTTTTGCCTCTTCCATGGCCTTTTCAATTACTTCCGACAAATGAATTGTGTCACCCTTTCTGGTGGAAAATTTTCCTGTTGCCCACCTCATCATCCCATGAGCCACATGAACAAAGTTTGCTCTATAACCAAGCATCTTTGCGGTCTCAAAAACTTGTCTGAAATGTAAAATCTGATCCGAGCCGACTTCATAAATTATCAAATCCGGCTTCCATTTTTCTATCCGGTATTTTACCGTCGCCATATCCCGGGTGAAATAAGTCGTCGTTTCATTGGACTTTTTTACCATCGCCGGCGACATATTTTTAAACTCAATAATTTCTGCCCCCTCACTTTTTTTAGTAATCCCTTTTTTCTCCATTGCCTCAATCACTGCCGGCATTTTATCGAGGTAAAAAGATTCTCCCAATGTTTGGTCAATTTTAACCCCCAGTACTTCATATACTTTATCAAATTCTTTCAAAGATATTTCGATGCATTTTTGCCAAATGTCTTTAGCCTCGGCCTCGCCGTTTTCTAGCTTTACAAACCACTCTCTGGCCTCGTCTTCCATTTCCGGATTTTTCTCTGCCTCAGTATGAAATTTGACATACAATCTTTCCAAATCATCAATTGACAATTCTTCTACTGCTTTCTCATTCCACTTTTTAATGGCCACAATCAATTTTCCAAACTGTGTTCCCCAATCACCCAAATGATTATCGCCGATGCATTTCCACCCCAGGATTTTGTAGATATTATAAATTGCCTGGCCGATATCGGTCGATCGCAAATGCCCAATCCCGAATGGTTTAGCAATATTTGGCGCACTATAGTCAATCACCATCGTTTTACCTTTTCCGTGAGTGGCCAACTCGTTTTTTAGCTCAATCTCGTAATTTAGTTTTTCAACCTCTTTTAAAAGAGCCTCTTTCTTAATAAATATGTTGGTAAACCCGGCCACTTTTTCGGTCTTTTCGATTAAATCATCCGGTTCTAAATCAACATCTGCCCTAACCGCATAATCCCCAAATTTTTCCACCCCCGGATGGTCAACTTTCCCCTCAAACCCTTTCTTCTTTAATAATTCGATTAATTCACCTCTTATCATTGTCCTATTCTATCAAAAAACCCTGGTTCCATTTGGTAAATCTTTTTCCAAAATCAGAATACTCATTTTATCGTTAGTTTCGTCTTCAGCCGTAAAAATCATTGCTGCTGATTCTTCCCCCATAATCTTCTTCGGTATCATATTCACCACAAATACCGTCTTTTTATTTAGCAATTCTTCCGGTTGGTAATACTTTCTAATTCCGGAAAACACAATTTTCTTTCCCGGTTCTCCGAAATCCACCACCAGTCTAATTAATTTATCCGATGTTTCAACATTTACAGCTTCCACGATTTCCCCGATTCTAAATTCGACTTTGGCAAAGTCATCATAATTAATTAAATCCATTTTGTTATTATAAATCATGAAACCGATTTCTGAACTAACACCTGATCTCTTGTCTCAAATCAAACTAATTGCTTTTGACAGTGATGGAGTTTTGATCCAAAAGGGAACCGATATCTCCCAAAATACTAATGGTTTCTACTCTCAGCAAACCTACCCGCTTACTGCCGATATTATTACCAAACTAAGTCAATTAAAATCGCGTTACGAAATTGTCATTAATAGCGGCCGCAATAGTTTATATTTAACCCAAATATACCAGGATATTTTGTGGGACAAAGTTACTTTAATTTCTGAAATCGGTACTTTTCTCACCGGCGGTGGTTTCGTAGTTCAAACTGAACCACTAGATCTTTATGAATTAGAGACAATTAAGAAAATCCGTACAGAATTATTTAAACTAGTCGGTGATTCCCGGGTTGAAGGTTTCGAACCAAAACAATTCTTAACTACTCTTCATTGTCACGAAGCAGTGCCTGAAGTTCCGGAAATCGTTAAACAGTGTGACCCGGCCAATCGTTTTTATTGTTGGTGGAATGAGGAAGCCTACGATATTCACTCTCAAAAATTCAATAAAATTAATGGTCTTAAAAAATTAATGACGCTAAAAAATTTAACGTCAAACCAAGTTATAACCGTGGGTAACGGCATTAATGATAGTGATTTAACCGTTGCTGGTATGATCAACATTTCTACCGATCCCGCTAATTTACAAACCGATGATTTTGGAGTTGATGGTGAACACCTAGGCGGAGCTAAAATTATCGATCTGTTGCTGAATCTTGTATAATATTTCATGTCCAAAAGAACTCTGATTACAGTTCCGATTATTTTTGGCATCTTTATTGGTTTATTTATCCTGCTTTCTCAAAAACCTAAAAACACCGTTCCATTGGAAGATTTTTCCAATATTCCCTTATCAGTTACTCCCACTCCGCAAGGTTTAAAATTAAATATTCAAACTCAAACAAAACAAACTATGACCGACTTAAAAATCGAAGACCTCGTTATTGGTACCGGCGCCGAAGTTAAATCCGGTGATACGATCGAAATGAATTATGTTGGTACTCTGGTAGACGGCACAAAATTTGATAGCTCCTACGACCGCGGAGTGCCTTTTGAAACTCAAATCGGTGTCGGTCAGGTGATCAAAGGTTGGGATCAGGGTGTTCCCGGCATGAAAGTTGGTGGTAAACGCCGTTTGTTAATTCCCAGTGCTTTGGCCTACGGTGCTCAGGGTGCCGGCGGGGTTATTCCCCCCAACGCTGATCTAATTTTTGAAGTAGAATTAGTCAGTATTAAAAATTAAATATATTTATGCCATTTAGCATCAATTTAGCCGTAATTACCGGCAATGTTACCCGTGATCCGGAATTAAAATATACCCCTTCCGGCAGTGCTGTTTGTACTTTTGGCGTCGCCACCAATCACTCAGTCAAAAAAGGCGATACTTGGACTGATATTCCCACTTTTCACAATATCGTTGTTTGGGGCAAAATAGCCGAATATATTTCTAACAATGTTCACAAAGGTACCAAAGTCTCTATCACCGGCCGGATTGATAACCGCCAATACGAGGCCAAAGACGGCACTAAAAGATATATCAGTGAAATTGTCGCCGATACTGTTATTCCTTTTACCGATCGTCGACCGGCTCCGGACACCAACGAAGTTCCCGATATAACTCAATCGGAACCCCCCCAAACCACTCCGGCAGAAGCTGCCCCTGAGAAAGTCGAAGACATTGTCATTCCCGATGATCTCCCCTTCTAAAGTCCAGTTTATTCTTCTTCGCGGCTTGGAAGATTTACCCGACTCACTCTCTGCTACTATTAGCCTGTCTCTGGGAGTTGAGCCTTTTAATTCCAACTGGTTTGATAAAGAAAATCTCAAAACTAAACTATACCGGCTTAATAATGAAGTTGATAAAGTCTTAAGACAGGGTAAAATTGTCTACTTTATTGGTGTCAGCGCTGGTGCCGCCTTAGCTCTTGTCTATGCCCTTCGCCATCCTAAAAAAGTCAGTTTTATTTATTCTGTCTGTGGCTTGCTTGACCCCAACCTTAACCGGTTAAATTTGTCAGAACTTACCAATAAAAGTCATAGTTTCCGCCAAACTGCCGAGTATCTCACCCAGCATCTAACCTCTCAAATCATCCAAAAAGGAAACCTAACTGATAAAATTAGTACCTATAGTTCCACTAAAGATGATATTGTCCCTTTGGCTGCTTCCGAACCGCCTTGGGTGACTATCAAAAAACGGGTTAAAGTCAAAAACCGTTTTCCCCGTATCAGCCGTCTGCTTCATAAACTTCACATCACCAATCACCTTTCTACCATTACTGATGTTTTGCTTGAAGATATTAACCAACAAATAAAATTGTTTTTGTGAGCTAAGTATCCCAAATCTGGAACACTTTACCGAGTATTTAATTAAGATCAAAGATACCCTTGAGAGGTTTAATGTCTTCAGCACTTTATCGTTTGAAAATCATTAAGACAAGAGCTTAACTCGCAAATATCCTGTAATATTGTACATTTTTGACTACATACTTTATACGCATATATTGTAAATTGCGTATCTTATGGTAATATATGTTGTCGTAAAACTGAAAACGCTCAGTTTGTAATAAACGGCAGATCTTTAACAAAATGTGGATAATATATTCTCAGAAAAGGAGATTGATTAACGATGTTTAAGAAACTTGTAGCCCCTATTTTGTTACAACCATTGGCGTGATGGAAAGCGAAAAGGAAGATTAGTAACCGAAAAAACAAGGAAATACTATCTTGCCTCAGTAACGGAAATCATCAGAAATGGTGTCTTTGCCGTCACTGTTACAGGAGGAGAACCCCTGTTAGTTTTTAAGGAGGTGTTGCCTTTCATTGTGATGTTGCGAGAAGCTGGGATTGAGGTACATCTCAACAGCAATCTTTCTCTGCTCACCAATGAAATTGCTGCAACTCTAAAAAAACTCGGAATAAAATCAATCCTAACGTCTTTTCCATCTGGCATTCAAAAAACCAACGATCAGATAACCCAAAGGAGAAACACAAGAGATAAAACAGCACGAGGAATAAAATGCGCCTTAAACGCAGGATTACGTGTAACTACCAATATGGTGGTTAGTAAACTCAACCTGACAGAAGTTTTTGAGACTGCTCGCTTCGCCAAAGAGTTAGGAATCACTTCCTTCTCAGCGACAAAAGCTGCCGTCCCAGGAAACTGCCAGGATTTCTCACCTTATAGATTATCGGTTGTTGAATTCAGATCAATGTTAAGTGAGCTTGCAAGGGTTAAAAAAGAGCTTGGCCTTCGGGTTGACTCTTTGGAATTTTACCCTGGATGTTCGTTTGACAACGATGAGACACGATACCTGTTTGGTTCTACCCGAAGCTGTACTGCTGCTAAAACCAGTTGTACGATTGGCTTTGATGGTCAGATCCGACCT
>JAPLYY010000046.1 GCA_026395315.1 Candidatus Shapirobacteria bacterium
CCATTTATCTTCAATCATTTGATAAACCGGCCCGAGAGTAGTTTTTATTTCTGTCGCTATATCCACCGGAATATCCACCATTTGATGACAGTCCTGACATACCCGCCGTAACACCCGCTGGCCCACCACACAGGTCAATGACGATACCAGTAAAAATGGTTCGACGCCCATATCCAACAGCCGTGGCGGTACCCCGGAGGAATCATTGGTATGTAATGTTGAAAATACCAAATGACCGGTTAATGAAGCATTTATAGCTAGATCAGCCGTTTCTGCATCCCGGATTTCTCCTACCATTATCACATTCGGATCCTGTCTTAGAAAAGAACGTAAAGCCGAGGCAAATGTCAACCCGGCCTGTACGTTCACCTGCACCTGATTGACTCCTTTCATTTGATATTCCACCGGATCCTCAATGGTCACCACATTCACCTTGGTCGTCGCCACAATATCCAGTACCGAATATAACGTCGTCGTTTTTCCTGAACCGGTTGGACCGCAAACAATAATAATGCCGTGCGGCCGTTCAATTGCCTCCATTAAATTTTTTAACGCCAAACCCCGCAAACCTAAATCCGGTAAAGTCGGTACCTTATGCGATTTTTGCAACAACCGCATCACTACTTTTTCGCCGTAAGTCGTCGGTAAAGTAGATATCCGCAAATCGACATCATTGCCGTCAGCTGAAAAGAAAAACCGCCCGTCCTGCGGCACTCTTTTTTCGTCAATCTTTAAATTTGCCAAAATCTTAATTCTGGAGACTACTGCGTCCTGAACATTCCGGGGCAATAAATACTTTTCCTGTAATATTCCGTCAATCCGGTACCTAATTCTGACACTGTCCTCCAGCGGTTCAATGTGAACGTCCGAGGCCCTGGCCTTGATGGCATATTCCAAAATCGTGGTTACGATTTTGGCTACTGGTGCTTCCGAAGAGACCTTTTTTGCCGTTTCTACCACCTTTTCGTCCTCCTCTTTTCTTTCATCCAAAGCTTTAGTTACTTCAGCTGTTATTCCTTTTTCCCGGACATATTTCTCCTTGACAAAGCTATCAATTTGGGCCGTCGTCGACATCGCCGTTTTTACTTTTAGATTCGTTTTCTTCTCCAGAAATTCCACTGTTTCCAGATCCAACGGATTTACCATGGTTACCGATAAAATCTTATTTTTAGTATCCAGCTGGTAGGGGACTAATTTGTATTTCTGGGCCACACTCTCCGGCACCAACGCTAAAGCCTCCGGGGCAAAACCAATTGATTCCAAATCAACATAGTCTATCTTTAACAATTCTGCCTTACATTTGGTCAAATCAATCTCAGAAACCAATCTCAGATTCCGGACAACTTCCTCCTCCGTCTCTCCGGTTTTTAGTTGTCGTAGTTTGATTTCCTCTGATTGCTTATCATCAATCAGTTGTTTTGCCTTCAAAACTTCCGCCAGTGTTTTATAATTAGGACTACTACTTCCATTCATATCTCCTTTAAATATAAACTATCCTATGATTTTTCCAACTACTTTGATTATTACCACCTCTCCCACCGACCACTTCACTAAATTTTGTCTTGAACTAAACAATCCTAATGATATTAATAATCCCGACATTTTAAGAGTTGATGATTATTCCATAGTTTCCATCCGTCAAATTAGTTTATTTTTATCCAAAACTCCTTATGCCCATTCTTCAAAAATTGTATTTATCCCTGATATCGATCTCCTTCACCTTGAAGCTCAAAATGCGCTGCTAAAAATGCTTGAAGAACCAGGTGATAATAATTATTTTTTTCTGACCACCTCCCAACCTCAAAAATTGATCCCAACTATCCTGTCCCGTTGTCAAATAATCAACCATACTACCATTCCAACTTCCACCGAAAAAATAGTTTATCCCAACGGGATTCTTCGTGATGATATACCTGATGCCAAATTGTTTCTCAAGGAACAATTAACTATCCACCAAAAAGAATTAGTTAAAAACCCGACTCTTTCAGAAAAAAAAATTATCGACCGATTAATCCGGGCCATTGCTATGACCGAGGCTAACGTCGACCCCAAATCCGCGTTAGACTACTTTTTATTAAACCCCTAGGTACTCCTGCCTGACAGCAGGCAGGTCGTACCACCTTCCCCTTCAAGAGGGGACTTTTAAAATTGCCCTTTTGAAGGGAAATGTCCCGAGCCTGTCGAGGGACAAAGGGTTTTTAATTTCCGCACTTTCCCCTCATTGATTTATCAAAATAATGCTATAATCACCTAACATGTTTTCACCCGTCTTTACCATCAATAATAAAATTCTTCATCAGATAGGCACCATCGAGGCCGCCAAAGCAGTTATTGATGAAGCCCCTCTTATTCCCGCCTACGAAAAACAGTTCCAGCAGGAAGCCGTTGTCCGGACCGTTCATTTCGGCACCAGGATTGAAGGTAATGACCTTACTTACCAGGAAGTTGCCCGTTTAGTTGAAGGCCAAAAAATCACTGCCGGTGACCGCGATATCCAGGAAGTTATTAATTATCGGAATGTCATGTCCTATCTCGAGGAACTTTGGGCTCTTTACGATGCTAATATGCCCCTGCCTGAAGAAACCACCGTGCCCCAATTCGACGATAAAGGCAAACGGCCTTTTTTCTACAGCGAAACCATTGTTAAAAAAATCCATCAATTAACCACCACCAAAATTATTGTCGAAACTGAAGCCGGTAAGTACCGCCATCAACAGGTAGTCCTCAAAAACACCCGTACCGGCGAAATTGCCCACCGTCCGCCTCCAGCTATTGAAGTTCCCTATCTTATGGCTGATTTTATCGCCTGGCTCAATGATCCGGCTTCCCGGGAAATTCATCCGGCTATCCGCAGCGCCATCACTCAATACGTCATGGTCGCCATTCACCCCTTTATTGAAGGCAACGGCCGCGTCTCTCGGGCTTTTGCTATGTTGCCCCTCTATGTCGAAGGCTACGATATCCGCCGTTTGTTTTCATTGGAAGAATATTTTGACCGCAATGCCGAAGCTTATTACAACACCATCCAAAACACTCATCTGTTAAACACCGATCTTTTTAAACGCGATCTGACTGTTTGGACCGAATATTTCACCGAAGCTTTAAGCATCGAACTTACCCGGGTCAAAGAAAAAGTTCAAAATCTCTCCCGCGACCTCAAATTCAAACAAAAACTCGGCGGCAAACAAATCCATTTAACCGAACGTCAAATCAAATTAGTGGAATATATGCAGCAATTCGGTGGTTTGCGGATGCCCGATGCCCAGTCTCTTCTGCCCATGGTTTCCGACGATACTATCTGGCGTGACTTAAAGAAATTAATTGATGACAAAGTGGCCACCAAACGCGGTTCCACCAAAGGTGCCTACTATTGCTTAACCAATGTCTAGGCATTAACAAGCCCCAAATACTTTCTTTTCCAATTTTCCTGTTCTTTCTTCAACCTCAACAATCTGATTTGTAGTAATTTCTCTAAACTCTTGACTTTCATTCATCTCTTTGGCCACAGAGTCAACAGCATCGAAAATTTCTGATTTCCATTTAAACAATTTCTCATCTAAATCTCCCAACTTATTATCAAGTTTGACATCTATCATTGCCGACAACTCATCCCTTAAATTCTCACCATCCTTAACAGTAAAAAATTTCTGATCATCATTTTTCATATCATTAATTCTATTATACCTTCTGTTCATGTAAAATATATCAATATTTTAACTCCACCAAAGGTGCCTACTACTGTCTAACCAACGTCTAAAGATCCTGCTTTCGCCGTCCTGATTCTAATTTCATAAACCTGAGTTTCCAAATCTACCAAACCAGGTCGTCTTCTTTCTCCTCCCTGATTTCTTCTTTGAACATCCTCGGCTAATTTTTTTAACACCGCCTCCTTTGGTAACCCACTGACAGTTGATAATTTTTCGATTATCGACTCCATATTAAACACTGAAACTTCACACATGCCAACATTATAACTCCAAATTTCTTATAATATAACCATATGGTCACTCTCGACTCCCTCGATCTTGAAAAAACATCCACCGAAGAACTAGGGGAACTTCTCATCACCGCCAAAAAAGCCTACTACACCGGCGGTAAACCCATCATGGACGACCACACCTACGACACTCTCGAAGATATTCTTCTCCAAAAAGCACCCTACCATCGGCTGTTTAAAAAAGTCGGCCATCCCAACTTTGACACCGGCTGGGCCAAGCGTCGCCACGTTATGCCCATGGGTTCCCAGAACAAAGTCAATAATTTTAAAGATTTGGTTCACTATTTCGAATTGAAAAAAGTTTTACCCCTCCTTGTCAAGGGAGGGGATAAGGGTGGGTTTATTGTCCAACCCAAATGCGATGGTATATCGCTAGAGATTATCTATAAAAATGGTGAACTTGTCGAAGCCATTACCCGCGGCGATGGTGAGGTAGGGGATTTGGTTACCCAAAATGTGGTCAAAATGAAAAATATGGTCCTGAACCTGCCAAAAAATTTTAGTGGTTCCATCCGTTGTGAGATCATGGTTACTAAAGAGGACTTTCGGAAACTTAATCAACTTGTAAAGAAGGATACCCCTGCCCTGTCAAGGGAAGGGGATGGGGAAGGGTTTTATTCTAATCCCCGCAACGCCGCTTCCGGTCTCTCCCAACGTCTTGACTCTAAATTATCCGAATATTGTTCTCTCTACGCCGTAGATTTATACCCTTATCCTCCCACCGAAAACGATAAAATTAACACTCTCGAAAAACTTGGTTTTACCCCGGTTGAATCCCATTTATTTTCCGACTTCTCCCAAATTGAAATTCTTTTCCAGGAATTTCTGACTGCCAAACGTCTATCCTATCCATTCGAAATTGATGGCCTGATTATTAAACTTAATGACACTGTTTTGGCCCAAAAATTGGGTTCTAAAAACAACCGTCCCAAATACCAAGTGGCTTACAAATTTCCTGCCTCCTCCGACTCTACCCAAATCAAAAACATCGTCTGGCAAGTCGGCCCTTTAGGAACTATCACTCCGGTGGCCGAAGTTGAACCCATTGAACTCTCCGGCGCCATTGTTACTTTTGCCTCGCTGGCCAATCACAACTTAATTAAACAAAAAAATATTAATGTTGGTGATATCGTTAAACTTTCCCGCCGCGGCGACGTTATTCCTCACATTGAATCTGTGATTACCAAAGTCAATTCCGGCCATGTGACTATTCCCACCCATTGCCCATCCTGCGGTACTTTATTAGTCGTTGAAAATAAATTCCTAAAATGCCCCAACGCTTCGAATTGTTTGGCTCAAATTTTAGGCAGTTTAAAGCTTTTTTGCAGTACTCTGGAAATTCTCGGTCTCTCGGATAAAACCATCGCCAAACTCTACCAAGCCGGACGCATCCGCCTCCCCGGTGACTTTTACAAACTCAAACCTGATGATATTGCTACTTTAGATAATCTGGGTGACAAATCAGCCAAAAACATCATCAATCAAATTCAAACCAAAAAAACTCTTACTTTAAAACAAGTCTTCGATGCCGCTATTATTCCCAACTTCAGTTCTCAACGAATCCAACAATTAATCACTGCCGGTTTCGACACTCCCGAAAAACTATTAAATCTTTCCACCGAGCAATTATTATCACTTAAAGGCTTCCAAAAAACTTTAGCTAAAAAAATTATTGACGGCATTGTTCTCCGTCGTTCTTGGATCAAATCAATTCTTTCTCAAGTTTCCATAGTAGAGACGTCATTAATGACGTCTCTACTTAATCAAACATTTGTCATTACCGGCGAATTGTCCCAACCCCGTAAAAATCTGGTTGATTTAATCGAATCAAATGGTGGTAAAGTCGCCTCAACTGTTAGCGGTAATACCTCTTATCTAATTTGCAACCAACCTTCTAATTCTGACAAGTATACGACAGCAGTTAAATTAGGCATTAAAATAATCAATGAATCCGATTTTCAAAAACTACTCTGACTCCGCCCGACAATTATTTTCCCGCGTTAAAGAAGAATCTATCAATCCCATATTTACCTACATCAATCCTGACGCTAAAAACTACTGCCTTTTAGTATCTTCCCATCTGGTTGAATTTTCTGAAATTCGTAATTTGAAATTCGTAATTCGTAATTTAGTCATTCTCGACGACGGCTCAACTAACTCCGTCGAATTTAACGAATATACTGACCGTATCCGGGAAAGTTCTCCCACCACCAAAATTATCATCGCTATTCCCGTCATCCCCGAATCAGAAAAAGCCACTCTGGAATCTGTCTGTGATACCCTTATCTATCTTCACGCTGAACCGCTTTTCTTTTCGATTAATCAGTTTTATCAATCCAACACTTAATGAAACTAATAATCGGCCTCGGTAACCCCGACAAAAAATACGCTAATAATCGCCACAACATTGGCCATCTGGTGATTGACCAATTACCTGCCCAAAAAAACTTTCTTAAAACCGATGGTTATATGAACGAATCTGGTATTTTTGTTCAAAAACAAGTTAATTTTTATAAAATTAATTTATCTGATTTATATATTATTCATGACGACCTCGATCTGCCGGTCGGGGAGTGGCGTTTACAGTTTGACCGGGGTCCGGCCGGCCATCATGGTGTCGAATCGGTTATCCAACACCTCGGTTCTCAAGCCTTCAATCGCATCCGCATTGGTATCGGCCACCCCGAATTTGGCAACGTTGAGGATTATGTCCTAAAACCTTTTACCGCTGACGAAAAGAAGATTATTTCGGAAACTATTGATAAAATAGTGACAGAGATAACCGATCTCATGGGCTCGTAGTTAAACGGTATAACATATCATTCGCATTGATATATTAGGGGTTCAATTCCCCTCGAGTCCACAAATATCTTTTGGTAAACTAATCCATGATTGAAAATTCAAAATTATTCAATGATCTTAAGTCAGAAATATTAAAAATATTTACTGACAAAAATATTGCTACTGATCCCGCCCATTCCATCAACACTTATGAATGGTTAAAAAAAATAGACCAAAATGCTAGCGAAGAATTACAAATTGCTGCCTTAGCCCACGATATCGATCGAGCCATAGATCCAATAATAATCCAAGAAAAAAATGAATCTTACGATAATTATAAAGCTCGCCATGCTCTTCGAAGTTCTAAATTAATTACTGACCTAATGATTAAACATAGATATTCTCAAAAATCAGTTGAAAAAACTAGTTTATTTGTAAAAAATCATGAAATTGGTGGTGATAATGATACTAATATACTCACCGATGCTGACAGTATTTCATATTTTGACACCAACATTGACTGGTATTACGAAATAAAAGGACCAGAAAAAACAAAAGATAAAATAATTTTTATGTATCAACGGGTTTCTCCTCGAGCCAAAAAAATAATTATCTCTCTAAAGTTTAAAAACCCAGAGATTCAAAGCATTTTTAAGAAATGTCTATCTGAAATTCGTTAGCCAAAAAAAGTTCGAAATCTGCCCGCCATGGTC
>JAPLYY010000072.1:0-5407 GCA_026395315.1 Candidatus Shapirobacteria bacterium
AAAAGGACTGTGGATGGGAGTGAAAAGAGTCGGTAGATGTAGGCCAGGTAAAAAGGGTGGAATAGATCTGGTAAAATAGAGACTATGAATTTACTAATAGCACCATTTGTTAATGCTTTGTTTGGATTTTATTACCTCTTAGGAAACTTGGGGTGGTCGATTATTGTGGTGACGGTATTGATTAGGCTAATTTTATTGCCCTTGGTAATTCCGAGCTTAAAATCGGCGGATAAGATGCGATTATTACAACCGAAATTGAAAAAACTGCAGGAAAAATATGGTAAAGACAAGCAAGGATTGGCCAAGGCCCAAATGGATATGTATAAACAGGAGGGAGTTAACCCATTAGGTGGGTGTTTGCCGCAATTGTTACAAATAGGAGTGTTAATAGTATTTTTCTCGGCGTTTAATATGGTAACGGCTTATACGACCGGGAAAAATAATCTGGCGGAAATTAATAACCAACTTATCCCCTCTTTTCAAATAAAACCGGATTTTAAATTTCAGGCTTATTTTTTGGGAAGTGATTTGAGAAATACACCAAATAAAGAATTTGGACTAGGAAAGGGGTTGAATTTATTATTGCCAATACTAATGTTATTAGGATCGGGGGTGCTGCAATATTTTAGTTCAAAAATGATGATGCCTAACGCTAAAGCAGATGAAAACGTGGTAAAAGAAACTAAAGATAAAGAAGACGATATGATGTCGGCAATGAGAACACAGTCGATGTATATGATGCCGCTGATGACAATTTTTATCGGGTGGAATTTTTCTTTGGGAATATTACTGTATTGGTTTGTAAACTCGGCGGTAATGCTGGGACAACAAATTGCAGTAGCTAAACTAGATACGAAAAAATAGTGATAAAATAGCAACCATGAACAACAAAGACAGAAATGAATTAATCTTAAAAATCACCTGTGAGCTGTTGGGACAATTGAATTACGATATTGAAAATGCTTATGCCGAGGATGTAGAAGACGGGCAAGTATTGATGTCGGTGACAGTAGCTAATCCGGGCGGACTAATTGGTTTTAGAGGCCGAAATTTAGCATCGCTGCAATTGATTTTGGCATTGATGGTGAAACAAAAGGTGGGAGAATGGGTAAAAATTCTGTTGGATATCAATAATTACCGGGATGAACAGAAAGAAAGATTGACAAAAATGGCTCAAAATTTGGCGCAAAAAGTGCTGGCTACCGGGACTCCAGTGGAAATGGCGACCATGTCAGCATATGAAAGAAGGTTGTGTCATATGGCGATTGCGGATATGGAAGGAATATCAAGTGAGTCGGAAGGTGAAGGTGAAGAGAGACATATAGTGATAAAGCCAAAGAATTAAACCCCTCAGCCCTGCGGGCAGCTCCCCTTGAAAAAGGGAGCAATACTTCTCATGTTAACATTGGGCGTGAAAAGATTTTGGTGGATTTTGTTTTTATTGTTGATTCCGACGCAATTAGGAAAGCATTTTTGGTTTGAATGGTCGACGATTCAAGGAATTAGAAGCGATTATTTATCCCCGACTTTATATCTAATTGATATTGTGTGGATAATATTGGTGATTCTCAATCTCCCTAAATCCCTCTTTGACAAGAGGGACTTTAAAAAATATCTTTTATTATTTTTTTTAATATTTATAAATATTTTGGTGGCGGGGAACAAATGGGTGGCGGGATATGAATGGATAAGAATTTTACAGTGGATTACTACTATAAAATTAATTACGAATGATAAATTACGAATTACGGATTATTTAAAATGGATTGTGCCGGTGTGGATAGTGGGAGAAAGTTTGCTGGGATTAGCCCAAATAATAAATAACGGGAGTCTTCAGGGGATATTTTATTGGCTGGGAGAGAGAAGATTCAGTTTGACGACAGTGGGAATTGCGCAAATGTCATGGCTGGGAGAAAGTATCGTTCGGGCTTACGGAACATTTTCGCACCCGAATAGTTTGGCGGGGTTTTTGTTATTAGTGTGGTATTGGTGGCAAGGACAAAACCCCTCAGCCCTGCGGGCAGCTCCCCTTGACAAGGGAGCCACAAAAGAAGTTTGGTATTGGATGGTGTGGTGGACGGGATTAATGGGAATTATTATTTCGGGAAGCAGAATTGTCTGGTTATTAACCTTAGGGTTGTTAGTAATTAAATGGGGAAAGAGTTGGTGGAAATATGGAATTATTGTGGCAGGAGTGGTAATGATGATCTTGGGAGTAGTGGGAGATAATTACCGAATAGCTGATTTTGTAGGGGGGTGGGATACTGCCAGTTTGAGCAAAAGATGGACATTAAATGTCGAGGCAATAACAATGATAAAGAATCATCCCCTATTTGGAGTTGGGGCGGGAAATATGGTGGTGCAAGAGTTTAGATGGCGACAACCGGTACATAATATATTTTTATTGGTAATAGCTGAATTGGGGATGATTCCAGTGGTAATATTGTTTTTCAATCTCCCTAAATTCCTCTTTAACAAGAGGGACTTTATATTAGTATTAGCAATAATTTTGATAACGGGAATGGTGGATCATTATTGGGTGACATTGCCGCAGAATAGATGGCTGATAGCAGTGTTAATCCCTCTAAATCTCCCTCCGCCACGGCGGATCTTCGATTTGACAAGGGAGACTTTAAAAAAACTAGGGTAAACTTGTTTATGTTGAAAAAGCCAATATGGAACACGATCGTTCAGATAGGCGGAAAGGCAATAACAGTGTTGATAAGTTTGGTAACGACGGGGATATTAACCCGGAGACTAAATATTGATAGTTATGGAAATTATGTGCTAGTGACTTCGGCGTTTGTGTTTTTTGATTCGTTGGCTGACTTTGGAACAAAAATTATCGGGGTAAGGGAAATGGCGGCGGGTGATAAGAAATTTGTCAAAGGGATTTTTTGGTTAAGAAATCTGATGGCAGGAATAGCCACTGTTGGCGGATTGGTGATGGTGGCATGGTGGAATGGATTTGCCGGATTCAGAGGCAGTGCGACGGTGGCTTTGTTGATGATCGGATTGACATCACTGGCGGGATTTTTGGAAATTGTGTGGCAGACACAGCTAAAAATGGGGAAGAAAGTGATCATCGATTTATTGTTTCCCTTGCTCTTTTTGGGATGGATATTAACGACGACAAATATAAGTTTGGGGATGGTATTTGGGATTTATGTAATAGCCAGAGTAGTGAGTTTAATCGGCGGCTATTGGTGGGTGAAAAATGACTGGAGTTTTGAAGGGTATACTAAGATTGATAAGGCAACTTTAGTGAGGGTGTTTAAAGTTACCTGGCCGATGGGAGTGTATATGCTGGCATTTGCCTCGTACGACCGACTGGTGGACAGTGCCATGATCAAAACTTTTTTAGGAGCGAAAGAGGTGGCTTGGTACGGACTGGCATATAAAATGTATGGGGTGCTGATTCAACCGGCCTACTTTTTTGTAAACAGTATTTTTCCAATCTTATCGGGTAAAGACGAGGGTAAGAGAAAATTGTTTTGGGAGTCAGCCGGATTATTATTGGCCGGAGTATTGATTTTAATCGTTGGGGTGGAAGTTTTGGCCCCATGGATGGTGACAGTGTTGGCCGGGAGTGGATTTGGGCCAGCCGTAGGGGTAATCAGGATATTGGTGTTTGGCTGTTTATTTTCATACATGGGACATTTAGTGGGATTTAGCCTGATTTCTAAAGGGGGACAAGGAGAAATGGTAAAAATTGCAGCAATAGGACTGTTATTTAATGTAATCGCCAACTATTTATTAATCCCAAGAATGGGGATTAATGGGGCGGCATACGTGACGGTGGGTAATGAAGCGTTGGGGTTGATGATGATGATGTGGATGCTAAAGAGAAAAATGGAATAAACCCACCCCCTTCCCCTCCCAAGACATCGGAGGGGTGAGAATTTTCCCGGATATTGATAGGGTTAGAGCTTGGAAATTAGGACAAAATTTAAACCCTTCCCTTAACCCCTTCCCTTGACAGGGCAGGGGGATTTTGTTTTGGTAATGAGAACAAAACGTCCTGTTAGAACGATTTTTAGTTTTTTCACGTTCCGACAAAACCCCTTAGGTTAGTAATAACAAATAACATTGATTATCTCCGCATATAAACCGAAAGATTACCGCAAGATCAAATCTTCCCCCAAACCCCCTTTCTTCACCCGCCAGAGGCGGGCAGGCAAAACGGAGGGGGTATAAAGAATGACGGGATGCTTTAAAATAAAGAATGGATACGAGTCTGCCGACGGCGCTAATTGTCGGAATGGAAAATTTTGGAGCTAAAGAACTGGCGGTGGAGCTGGTGGCCAGGGGATTGGCGGTAATTGGTGTAGGAGATTACGTGGCAGGAATGAGCGAATATAGTAATTTTGAAAATCGAATTTATTTTAAGGATGTCATAGAGGAAGTGCGATATATCTTCGATTTTGAGGGAGGTGAAAGCTTCCTTGAAAAGGCGAGAAAAGATCAAGCTAAGTTAATAAAGGTGCGGATTAATAAAAAAGCGGGGAAATTTGATACAGGAAAACTGGAAGGAATTGATCGGAGAGCCGTAAAATTAAGAGGGATGTTTGGCCCGGGAATGGATAAAAACAGTGACGAATCAACAGATTTTTTGGTAAGGGCGGCCGAAGCGGCGGCAAAGAATAAAAACCTGATATTACCGGGTAAAAACAAAAAAGTGCGATTGTTATCGGTAAGAGATGGGGTGGAAATAATGATCCGGGCGGCGATGATGCCCGGATTAAACGGGGTAGAAATGGAAATGTGGGGTAAAGAGATAACGTCGGAGAAATTGGCGGAAAAACTAATTGATGTGGCAAAAATGACCAGGTTTAAAGTGGAGGAAAGCGGGGAGGAGGTAGAGTATCCCGAAAGAAAAGTAGTGGAAAGAGAGTGGGGAAAAATCAGATGGGAGCCGGAAGCGGAATGGGATAAAGATATCGAGACGATGCTTCAGTATTTTTTAGTAAAGGCGGATGAAGAGGGAAGAAAACCGAAAGAAAAAAACCCCTCGGTCCTCCGGACCACTCCCCTTGACAGGGGAGCTAAATCAGAAAGATTGATGACGGAGGTGGTGGAGGTAGAAGAAGAAAGTCCAAAGCCTAAAGTCCAAAATCTAAAAGAGGAGATAAAAGTAGAAGTGCTGGATCCGGAGAAAGAAAAAGAGTGGGAGCTGGAGAAGATTGTGATAAAAAACTCAAATAATCGGCTGGTGGCAATTGAACCCGACTTCGTCCCGATCGATCGGGACTTCGTCGAGGCGAAGGAAGAAATAAACGCAACAGCCAGCTCAAACCCCTCAGCCCCGACATTTGTCGGGGCAGCTCCCCTTGACAAGGGAGCCAAAAAAACAAAATGGCCCAAGTTTAGAGGTTTAAGATGGTGGGGGTTGGGAGTGTTGGCGGTG
>JAPLYY010000072.1:5442-7249 GCA_026395315.1 Candidatus Shapirobacteria bacterium
TAGGGCTGGTGGGGGTAAATGTGGTGAGGGGGGTGCTAATTTATCAAGGGTTGAAACAATCAGTAAAGCTAATTGAAAATAAAGAATATGATAAGGCGGAAAAACTGGTAGGAAATCAATATCGGGCAATTAGTGATTGGGATAATGAGATCAGCGATTGGGGGTGGAACAGATATTCATGGGGGAGAAACTGGCAAGAAGCATTAAGGTTGGGTAAAGAAGTGGCACAGGTGGAAACGGACGGGATAGTAACAGCCAGAAGCGGGGAAAATATAAACGGAGCCATGTGGGGAGGAAAAGACATCGATTGGACTAAAGAGACCAGTAATTTGGTGATAGGTTTGGCTGATTTGGGGGAAAGTTTGGGTAATTTGGAGGCGAGAATGGGGGGAGACTGGGGGTGGGTACCAGGAAGATGGCGGAGCCAAATGACTGACTATAAAAAAACAGTGGCGAATTTAAGAGAAAAAGTAATGAACGGGTTGAAATTGGCGGGAGTGATGCCGGAAATGGTAGGAGCTGACGGGAAAAGGAGAGACTATCTGATATTATTCCAAAACGAAAATGAACTGCGGCCAAGTGGCGGGTTTATTGGGTCTTACGGGGTGGTAACTTTTGAAGGAGGGAAGTTTATTAATATGGAAGTGTCCGATATTTATGAGGCTGACGGGCAACTAAAAGGTCATGTGGAGCCACCGGCACCAATTAAAAAGTATTTAGGGGAAGCCAGTTGGTTTATGAGGGATGCCAACTGGCAGCCCGATTTTAGAGATGCGGCCAAAGAGGTATTGTGGTTTTTTGAAAAAGAAACCGGGAGAAAGGTAGATGGGGTGTTGGCGGTGAACTTAAGTGTGGCCAAGGCGATTTTGGGAGTAACAGGGGAAATATTTGTGCCAGATTTTAAAGAAAAAGTAAATAAAGATAACTTGTATGAACAGGCAGAATTTTATGCTGAAACCCAGTTTTTTCCCGGGTCAACCCAAAAGGCCAGTTTTTTGGGAATGCTGGCTAAACAACTGTTTGAAGAAATTAAAACTATGGATTTAACCAAGAAAGCCGAGTTGGTGGCAGTGGCAATGGATAAGGCGGGGGAAAGAGAAATTCAGTTTAATATGGCAGACAGCAAGACAGCGGGGGTGATGAATGATTTGGGATGGGATGGATCAATAATAGGAGGAAGGTGTGCTTCGGCAGGCTCAGCACAAGCGCCAAGTCAAGGCTCGGGATGTTTCTCAGATTATTTAATGATGGTAGAGGCTAATTTAGGGGTAAATAAGGCAAATTATTTTTTATATCGAAACATGGAACAGACAGTAGAACTGACACCAAACATGATTAACCGGGTGGTAAGAATTACGTATGAAAATGCGTCAAAAAATAATAACTGGCCCGGGGGAAATTATAAGGCGTATACGAGAATTTATATCCCGGACAGTAGCAATCTGGCCGAAGTGTCGGTGACTGATCCGCAAGGCGGAAAAACGGTATACCAAGGCAGAGATTTGGATATTAATAGTGTTAATGGTAAAAAAGAGATAGGAATGTTGCTAGAGGTGCCGTTTGGGACAAAAAGGATATTGGAGATGAGATATACCGATTCAATTAATATTGGAAATTATAACAAGTTTTCCTATCTGGAGTATGTGCAAAAGCAGTCGGGATTTGGAGATACGGCAATGACAATGTTATTGACAGTGCCAAACGGCTGGCAGGTGAACCAAGTGGAACCAGCGGCAAATGTGGTGGCGGGAAAACTGTTATTTAATCAAAAATTGACGAAAGATTTAAAAATGGGGGTAGAAATTGG
>JAPLYY010000033.1 GCA_026395315.1 Candidatus Shapirobacteria bacterium
GGAGGGGGCTGGGTTTTTTATTTCACTCCAGCAGATTTAATCGCTCTGCCAACTTCTTCTACTATTATATTAATCGATTTTACCGAATCATCATTAGCTGGAATCGAAAAATCCACTTTTCTCGGATCTGTATCCGTATCCGTCATCGCTACTGTTTTAACATTCCGCATTCCCGCTTCTTTTACTGCCGTTTTTTCAAATCCGGCATCCACCACAAACACCACCTCAAACAGTTTTTCCAAAGACGCTATTCCGCCGACAATCTTTTCTAACCGGATGGTCTCCTTTTTCATGACTAACAGTTCTTTTTTAGTGTTTTCGGTAAATTTTCCCTGCTCCAAACCATTTTTTAAATCCCAATATTTTTTGATATCCTTCCGGATTTGTTCCCAGTTGGTAATGGTGCCGCCGAGCCATCTGGAGGTGACATAAGCCACTCCGGCATCAGTTGCTACCCGTTTAATCACTTCCCGCGCCTGTCGTTTAGTACCAACTAGCACAATTTTTTTACCATTGCGTTGAGCATTATATATATAGTTGCAGGCTTTTTCTAAAGCCTCCATCGTTCTGGTTAAATCGACAATTTGAATGCCGTCCTTGGCCATATAAATATTTTTTCTAGCCTTGGGGTGAGTCTTGGATACTTTATGCCCCAAATGACACCCAGCATCCAGCAAATCTTTTAATCCAATAGTTAAAATATATTTCTTATCTTCCTTCGACTCGACGGAGCTCTTTTTTAGAGCGAAGTCGGCTTCTTCTTTTACCTTTTCTACCTCTTTAACTTTTACTTCACCCTGAGCTTGTCGAAGGGTCTTTGCTCCAACTACCAAAGCTTTAGTTACCAACTTTTTACCGGTGCGGTTAACCACCTTTTTAATTTCTGTCATAGTTTTTACTGTGCCCGACGAAGCTTAAAAAATAAATAACTTGTTTTAAGCGAAGGCGGGTTATCTAATTTAGGGTATTTTTTAACCCAAAACTATTAATTTTTAACTTAGGGATTATAACACGGCGGCACTTCCACCTGTCATTTCGGCTGCCCCCCTTCTGTCCGCCCAACTTTTCGCCCTTCTCCATGCGTAATTTTGTGATATTGCCCCAATCCCGCTCCCAACATATCATCCTTTTGCTCTTTAGTGAGCATTGTTCTGGACGCTTCCGGATCAAATACCATTGTTTGTCCCTCCATTCTGTGTCGTAACAATCTTTCCAGCACCTTAGCCCCAAGTTTCCCAAACACCAACAACCCCAACAAACACCCCGTTCCACCTAAAATGTAACTACCGGTGTGGTTTTCCACCACCTGGCCCCTTTCTGTGACATTAATGGCTATCATTTTAACAAAATTACTTTGATCAACTGCCACTGTTATCATCTGCCCCGACTGATCACTGATCGCCGGCACTAACACTCTGCCTTCCGCATAAACTTCAAAACCTGTCAAAAAATTTGCCGTATTTCCTGGTTTATCAAAACTTTGTGTTTTTGACAATGCCGTCACACAGTTTTCCTTCGATTCTTTTAACTCACCGGCTAAACTCATACAAATTTCACTCAGATTCACTCTCCGTACGTCTATTAATTCCAACTGCCCATTTTCTATCCGGCAAATACCTGTTTGGCTGCAGATATCCGATGTTTGGGTTGCTGTGGCTATTTCTTTGGGCATTTTTTCCCGACTAATGATTAATATTACTTCTTCTTCATCGCATCAAGCAATTCGTTCATGTAATGTTCATTCCTTTGTGATCTGGTCACTTTACTCGCGCCTCTTGGTTCTGAAGAATGAGGACTTCTAAAAAATATCTCTGCTTCATCCCCATCTGTTATAGAACCCCTGACATCAATACTTGTTACCCCGCTATCCGGTGGACCATCTGTTATTTTAACATCCGCCCTCGTAATGATTCCCTGTAAAATGGAAAAAAGTGATGGTCTATTCTTTACTCTTAATGAAAAATCCGAACCATTAGTTGGCGTCCTTTCATAACCCGTCGGTCCGACTTGTCCCGGTTTGATCACCATTGGCAGTCTTACCTTGTTCTTTTTACTATTTACCGCCTTAATCCTGGCTTTTTCTATTTCCGAACGTACCACAAAACCCCCAAATCCTGCCCCAATTAACCCAATCACTGGCCAAATTGACCGCACATCCCCCCATTATCAAAGTTATTGGTAGTCCAAAACCCACTATTTTATGCCAGGTTTCCATGTCTGTTTATACACCACCGGTGCGTATTTTTCAATAACTAAACAATATAAGACACTCTAGTCCTTATTCATCCACTCCTGCCAACTTTTTGCTCTCTCATCTCTTTCCGCTGTCGGCATTCTCAACCCCTTCGTCGCTGACCTGACCGGTATTTCTTGCCTTTTTACCACTGGCTTCCCGTCAACCCAATCTGAACGCCGATGCTCTCCCCCCACAAAAAAATGGGTTCCTTTCTCAAGCTCTACCAATTCTGCCGGAGACGGATGCATTTCTGACATATTATTCAATTATAAACAAATTTATAATTTTTTTCTCTACCGAACATAAACACAATTGTATTCTTAATTTATAACTTAATAAATATTTTTTTTCCTGCGTTTTCTTGTTTTTTCTTGTTTTTTGTTTTTTTTGTTTTTGTTGTTTGTCTTTCGCCATCGGCCTTGATGGGTGGAGGCTTTGGCCCCCACCCTTAAACCTAATCGGGGGTATTGCTCCCAGTCATCGCCGCATGGGCACAATCTTGCTCATGCATTTGCTGGGCTGAAGGAATCGTCCCCCTCTTTGTACGTAGCAAAATTTCTCGACACAGCTTAAAAAATCTACAAACCTGACAAAAATCTTCAGGTTGCTGACACTCCTTTGGTGAGGGAGGGGCCTGATGTAAAATCATTTCCCGCCTCCGCAATCATTGCGAAGGTTTTCCAACTCACGTTCCTCTTCATCGGAAAGCTTTTTTTGTTTTTTTGCCAGACTGGCCTGTTTCTTTTCCAAATCTCTGATTCGTCGTTTTTGTTTCGATTTACAACACATTTTATATCTCCTAATTTGAGGAAGCGAAAGCTTTACACACCCTTAGGGTGAAACCTCAAACAACCGCCAATTTCAATTAGCAACTGTTTGAGATTCCACCCATTTTTAGGTCCCCCTTCTTCAAGGGGGAATCCCGACAAAGTCGGGAAGGGGGTTTAATCAAGAAAACGCAGGTTGTTAAAGAACTTTTACCCAAGGTTACCCTGGGCAATCGACTTCAACAGTCCCGCAATTCTCTGTTTCCATACCGCGATTGGTATCGGCGGTACTGCTGTTTCGAATTAGCTTATAATATCACATTATTTCAAAAATGCTACACACCAGATACGCCTATGTATCGGCAGATAGAATCGATGATATTACAGCCTTTGAATTTGGAAATTTTGCCCGAACCAACCCATAATCAATTCTTACGTACCTTACCACCCATTTTTGGGAGGGCATTTTATAAGATATCATACATATTTATTACATTGCAATAGATTTATTTTTAGCTAGGCTCCCCTGTCAAGGGGAGTCCCGATCTATCGGGAAGGGGTTTTTATAGTACAATAAATCATGCCTGCCATTGATCTCTCATTTCTCGAAGTCCGCCTGCCTCAGGATAACGAATACACCCCCGAATCAATGTCCTCGCTCCTAAGTAACTTTACCCAAATCGGCAAAAGTGGTTTTTTTGACCGGTTTTTAGGTAAAAAAAACTTAATCTGTTCCCTGGAAATTGCTCTCCATGATCAGCAAATCCACTTTTACATTACCGCCCCCAGCTCCAGCATCGATTTCATCCGTTCCCAAATCCTAGCTCAATACCCCACAGCTATAACCAGACTTGGAGAAGACTTTTTATCCCCCCTCCTTGTCAAGGGAGGGGTCGGGGGTGGGTTTTTACAACTTGGTCTTTCCCGTTCCTCTTCCTACCCCGTCAAAACCGTCCGTGATTTCCGTGAGACCGACCCCCTAGTCTCTGTATTATCGTCCCTAGCGCGTGCTAACCCCGCCACTGCGGGGCAACCTGATTTCTTTTTATTTCAAATTTTGTTATTCAAACCTTCAGCCCACTGGCAATCCGGCATCCTCTCCACTATCCAAAATGGCATCGTCACTGATGTCCAAAAAAATTATCATCAGGCCCACCCCGATAAAGCCGTTTTTGAAACTAAAATCCAATATCCCGGCCTTTTAACCCAAATTAATTTAATCTCCAACAATCCGGCGTTATTATCTTCCGTCTCCTCCTCTTTTGGTATCTACACCAATCCCCGTGGTAATTTTTTCAAAACTATTTATCCCGGTCTTTTTTCCAAAAACAAAATTTTAAAATCAATTCTCAACCGGACTTTTACCTCATCTGCCAATCAGGTTTTAAATACCGAAGAACTGGCCGGTCTTTGGCACTTTCCTACCGGTCTCACTAAACTGCCTAATATCGCCTGGGGTAAAAAACTTTACGCCGATCCGCCGGAAAACCTACCCATTGCCGATGGCGCCACCGACGATCAAAAACAGTCAATTAATTTCTTTGCCAAAACTGAATTTAGAAATAAAGAATCAATTTTTGGCCTGAAAGAAGGCGAAGACCGCCGCCGCCACACCTACATCATCGGTAAATCCGGCACCGGTAAAACTACTCTCATTGCCAACATGGCCATTGACGATATCCGCAAAGGCAAAGGTGTCGCCATCATCGATCCCCACGGCGACCTGTGCCAAACTATTTTGGATTTCATCCCTGCTTCCCGCATCAACGATTGCTGTTATTTCAATCCCGCCGACCCTGACTATGTTTATCCCCTCAATGTTTTAGAAGCCGAAAATGATTCTCAAAAAGAACTGGTTGCCTCCGGCGTTATCTCCATTTTCAAAAAACTCTACGGCGAAGTTTCCTGGGGGCCGCGTCTTGAGCACATTCTCCGCAATGCTGTTTTGACCCTGGTCAACACTCCCGACTCTGATCTGACCCACATCGTCGAAATTTTAACCAATAAAAATTTCCGCGACAAAATTGTCGTTCACCTTCAAAATCAAACCCTGAAAAACTTTTGGATTAATGAATTTGACCGTATGGATCCAAAATTTCAAAACGAAGCCATTGCCCCGATTCTTAATAAAGTCGGCCAGTTTTTATCATCTTCCAATATTCGCGGCACCATTGCCCACCCCAAATCCAAGGTCCGGATTCAGGATATTATGGACCAGAAAAAAATTCTCATTGCCGACCTCTCCTCGGGCAAACTTGGTGAAGATAATTCTGCTCTTTTGGGAGCCATGTTGATTACCCAGATCCAGCTCTCGGCCATGAACCGGGTGTTTCAGTCCGAATCCGACCGCTCCGACTTTTATTTGTATGTCGACGAATTCCAAAATTTTGCCACCAGCAGTTTTATTAAAATATTATCGGAAGCCCGTAAATTTAGGCTAAATCTGATTATCGCCAACCAATACATGGCCCAATTGGAACGGCCCATTCAGGATGCTATTTTTGGCAATGTCGGTTCGATTATGTCTTTTGTCGTCGGCAACCAGGATGCCTATATTTTAAGCAAAGAATTTGGTCCCAAATTTCCCCCCGAAGACCTGGTTAAATTGGGTAAATATCAAATTATTAGTAAATTATCCATCGATTCCGAAACCTCCCAACCATTTTATGCCACTACTCTGCCCCTCCCCGACTGCCGCAACCAGGGCCGTGACAAGCTGATTAGTGTCTCCCGTGAACGTTGGGGCAAGAAAAAAATCTAATTCTGCTATTATTAATTTAATGGCAAGTAAACTAAGCCAAGAAGTGATCCGTCAAGCCAGAGAGGATAGAATTAATCAACTAAAAATTTCCGGCCGCTGTTTCCTGGCTTGTCTTAACGCCTCTTTCTGTCAGGACGGTAATACCTACGGTTGCCAATTTATCGATGCCATTCCACCCAAACGTCGCAAACTAACTAACCCTCCAACCCTCGAGTCTATCATATCTTAAATAATTAAAGACATGCCTTAATTTTATATATATTCCTTACGTATACTCGTCTACTATGCTCCAAGCAAATCAACAAGAAATATACCGACAACGTTTAACCGAAACCGGCTATCATATCGAAAAATCACCTTGTGTACTGTGTACCTCTTTACCAGCCTGTAGATTAGTCCAAAGAAAAGAAGGTTCTATAATTTTTCCCGGTTCACTCACTTGTCAGAAAATAGCCGAATCAGAATTTACCAAATAAAAACATGTCCTTGACATAATGTTATAAGACGTCCTATATTTAATTATTACTAATTAAATAATTAAATGAAGGAAAAAACTTTTACTCCCGAGGCGATTGCCATCGCTTCTCTGATTAGACCTGATTTACCCCAATCCAGACAAATCAGAAAAGAAAACGCCGACACAGTTGAAATAAAAGTAACAACTCTAAGTCCAGGGGATCAACAACTAGCCGCTCTTCCCGACGAATTGGCTGAAATATTATTCGCCAAACTGGCAGAAAAAGGTATTTCTGCTTTATAATTTATTAATTAACCTATAAAAAATATGTCAGAAAAATTCACTCCTCACTATTTTTACAAACAAGAAAAACCAAACCAACCAAAAATCGATCTGGAAAATCTTTTCAAACGCGTTGATTTAAACCAGCAATTAGGCACTATCCCCGCTCCAGAACCAAACAAAAATAAATAAATTTACTCCCCTCCTTGTCAAGGGAGGGGTCAGGGGTGGGTTTTATGGCCGTTTCCATCCTGCCCATTTGCACTTGGGATAATTCGAACAGCCGAAAAATTTTCTGCCGGTTTTAGTTTTCCGTACTACTCCCGGTGCCCCGCACAATGGACAACAAAATCCGGCATCCTCCTGATAAGCCTTAGTATACTTACACTCCGGAAACCGGCTACACGATATAAATTTCCCGAATTTTCCCATTCGTATCACCAATTCGCCCTCTTTACACTCCGGGCACTTCTCCCCTGTCTTTTCCACTTCCACCTTCACCCGTTCACTGTCTTTTTCCACTTTTTTGACAATTGGTTCAAATGTTTTCCAAAAATTCCTCATCATAGTTTTCCATTCCAGTTTTCCCAGAGCAATTTTGTCCAAACTTAGTTCCATCTCCGCTGTAAACGGCAACGATAAAATATTAGCAAAATTGGTCACCAAAAATTGGTTGGCCGCCACCCCCAATACTGTCGGTTTAAATTTGCCCTCATCTTTTTCTACATATTGCCGCACCTGGATAGTCGATATGATTGGGGCATACGTTGACGGCCGGCCGATTCCCTGTTTTTCCAAAGATGCCACCAGTGACGCATCGGAATATCGCGGCGGCGGATTAGTTTCAAATTCTATCGCCGTCACTGTTTTTACTGCCACCTCATCTTTTTCTTTCCAGTCCGGTAAAATTTGATCTTCCCATTTTTCTTCCATGATTTTTAAAAAGCCATCGAACAATATTTTTACTCCGGTTGATTTGAATATGCCGTTTCCACCACTAAACATTATTGACGAATTTTTCATTTTTGCCGCCGCCGCTTGGCTTCCCACCGCCCGTTTCCAGATTAAATGGTACAGTTTCAATTCTTTAGAATCCAAATCCTCCGGCTCCAGCACCGCCGCACTCGTCGGCCGAATCGCCTCGTGGGCCTCTTGGGCATTCATTGAATTATTTTTAAACAACCGGGTTTTTTCCGGAATATAATCAGCGCCATAAGTTTTAGAGATATAGCTCCGAAATTCGGCCATGGCTTTTTCCGACAAATACACCGAATCAGTCCGGTGGTAAGTAATCAAACCCCGCTCATACAATCTCTGAGCAAAACTCATCGTCATTTTTCCCGACCAGCCAAACCGTCTGGCAGCTGCTTGCTGTAGTTTAGATGTCGTATATGGCGGCGGTGGATTTCTGGTCGTCTCCCCTTCTTCGACTTTTTCGATGACAAATTTTTTGGGTAATCCCGCCACAAACTTATCAGCCTTTTCCTGTTTATCAAATAAAGTTTCCGTGTATGTATAGTTACCATCAAATAAATTAATCTCGTTTGTTTTTACAAAATTTTTATTATCTATTTTGATTAATTCTGCCAAAGTATCTTTTCCTAAAATAGAATTAATTTTAAAAAATTTCTTTCTCTCAAAACTTTTAATTTCTTCTTCTCTTTCACAAATTAATCTGACTGCCACTGACTGCACTCTTCCGGCCGATAATCCTCGGCGGACCTTTTTCCACAATACCGGACTTAAGGTATAGCCCACCAGCCTATCAAGCACCCGCCGGCCCTGCTGGGCATTTACCATGTCCATATCCACCTCCCTCGGTTTGGATATGGCTTCTTCTACCGCCTCTTTAGTAATTTCATGAAACGTCGCCCGCACAATTTTTTGATTTTTAAATTTTTCGTTTTCAATTAACCACTTTACATGCCAGGAAATGGCTTCTCCTTCACGGTCAGGGTCAGTCGCCAGAATCACCATATCAGCCCCTTTGGCCGCTTTTAGCAACTTCCCCACCACTTCCTTTTTCTTATCGTCCACCACATAATCCGGCTCAAAAGTAGTTAAGTCCACTCCCATTTTAGCAGTCGGTAAATCCCGTAAATGCCCTACAGTTGGCAAAACTGTATAGTCCTTCGACAGGTATTTGGTAATGGTTCTCGCCTTTGTCGGCGACTCAACTATCAACAGTTTCTTCATGAGTTTCATTGTGTCCTATTGTAGCGCCTCTGTCAAATCAGTTAAGATTTCGGCCCCGTTTTTAATTAACCAATTTGGCGCCGCTGACCCCTCATCGGTAATTCGCCCCGGCACTGCCCACACTTCCTTTCCCATTTCCAATACCAACTGGGCCACCAAAAATGTGCCACTGTTTTCCCCGCCTTCAATTACTATTAATTTATCGCACCTTTT
>JAPLYY010000054.1 GCA_026395315.1 Candidatus Shapirobacteria bacterium
GACGGGATGCTGTTGACTGGGTTCTTTTTATACCCGAAGAAATTCCCTGAAAATGGGTAATTTTAAATTGCGGAATAAAGTTAAGCTGATAGTTATTTTGTTTGAGTTTATAACAAAAGTCCAGATCTTCGCCATAAAAAAAATATTTTTCGTTCCACCAGCCGATAGTGTCACCAACAGCTTTTTTCAGCATCAGAAAAGCACCAACACAACAGTCGATCAATTGAGGTTTGGTGTAATCGAGATAGCCTAAAAAATAGCCGTTAAAAAATCGGGATTTGGGAAAAAGTTTAGGTAAGCCGAAACCAAAAAAGTGCCAAAAAGTATTGAAAGGAGTAGGAAATCCCCGATGACATTCCAATTGAGTTTTACCGGTGAGTGCCAGAATAACATCACAAGTGGCGGCGTCAACTTCGGGATGAAGGTCGAGGTATTTGACCATGCCGGATAGAGTATTTGGTTTAATTACGGTATCGGGATTCAGGAAAAGAACATATTTTGGATTAGAAATAAATTTTAAACCAAAGTTATTTCCAGCGGAAAAGCCAATATTACCCGGACTATTTATAAACTTTGAATTGGGTAAATTAATATTTTTAACCGATGAGAAACTGTTATCGGTTGAGGCGTTATCAATAATAATAAATTCAATATTATATGGTTTGAAATTAGATTTCTTAATACTCTGAAGACACTTAGATAAATATTTAGCGGAATTGTAGTTAAGAATTATGACACTAAGGTCAACGGGATTTTTTGGTGGTAATTTTGTCATAAATCTGGTTTAAACCTTCAACACATTTTTCAAAAGAGTAATTATTCTTAATAAGAGTGCGGGCAGCATGGCCCATATCCTGACGATATTGAGAATCGTTTAAGAGTTTGAAAACGTTATTTAAGACATCTTCGGAGGGGCAGACAATGGCGTGTTTGTAGTTGACGATTTTGATGGAGCCCATGCCGCCTTCGGAGGTGGTTATAACCGGCAAACCAAAAGTCATGCCTTCGAGGAATTTGTTGCGGGTGCCACCACCACTGCCCATAGGGGCTAACAGTATCCAGCAGTATTGGTAGTAATATTGCGGATCATGAGGTTGGTTATCGGCTTCAGCTTCGGTAACGGTGACGTCAGCCGATTGGTATTTATTAAAATATTCAGGAGCAAACCGACCGACGATGTAGAGTTTGCAGTCGGGAATTTTCTTTTTGATTTCGGGCCAATATTTTTTCATAATTAGTTCAACAGATTCGCTGTTTTGCATCCACTTCATGTTTGATACCCCAAATAGAATGCTGGGTTTCGGTGATTTTTTAGTTTTAACGGAGGCATCAATATATTTTTGATCGACACCATTTTGAAAATATTGAATATCGTGACGACCGGTGACTTCGGAAATGATTTTTTGGTCATCGATTCCAAAAGCAACGACAGTATGAGTGTTTTTCCAATAATGGGTTTCCCAGTATTTCAATTTGAAAACATCAATCCATAAAATTGGAGCAATTAATTTTTTCCATCCGGTGAGATTTTCAACATAATGTTGGTAGACGGCATATTCGATGGTCAAATCAACCAAAACAACCGGGGTATTGGTTTTAGGAATATTGGGCATGGGATAAAAACAGTCGCAGTGAATTAGGTCAAAATGATGATGGTCGAGTTCTGACTGGATAGTGTTTTTTAAATCTTTATTAATGTAGTTAATAACTAGAAAAGGATAAGGGGAAAAAGCAGCGTTCAGAATTTTTTTTAAGTCCCAAGTTTTGCCGCGTTTAACAATAATTACTTTATTACAATATTGTTTAACGTCATTAACGTCATCAGTATCCCGGGTAAAACAAATGAGGGTGATATCATTTTTGGGAGCTAAGTATTTGATTGAATAATAGGAACTGCGTTGGCCGCCAGACTGGGATAACTTCGGTAAATAAGGAGTAATCATCAATATCTTGCGTTTATTTTTCATAGTTGAGCAGACGATAATAGACGGCCATCATAATCCAAAAAAGATAGGCGGTTTTGGAGGATTCAAAGATATCAATCAATAATCCATTGGCCAGAGTGGTTAACAATCCACCGAGAAAAATAAGAACAAGCAGTTGCCGGGGTGATTGTTTTTTAGAAAAGATAAGAGGTATGGATTTAATAATGAAATATAGCGGAATAAGAAGAAAAGTAATAAAGCCTAATAGGCCGCTTTCCCCTAAAAGACGGAGATAATCGTTGTCAGTCGCCAGAGTGATTGAGCCAAGGCCGGTGCCGAGTAATAAGCTTTTTTGCCAGGCGGTGATAGCTCTGGGCCATTCGGCGTTGAAGCGGATTTCACCGGATCGGGCAACACCAACATCAGTGTCGATGGGTAAATATTCATCAGTTGACGGGTGGCGGATAATGGTGGGAGTAGGAGTTAGTGATATAACCGGTACAATCGGTCCGGTATGGGTAATTGAGGGAGGACTTTTAGTTGGGATAACGGCAATGGTGGGAGTAGGGACTAAGGTTGGTGGAGATGATGATTGATTGGTAAAAAATTGGTATCGCAGGGCAGGAATGGTGGCCAGCAGACGTTGATTGAGATCTTTGGAATTAAAGAGGCTGAAGAGAAAGAGAAGGGTGACGGGGATGATCCAGAGATATTTTCTGATAACTAATAAAACAAAAATAAAACCACCAAAGTAGGCAAAAATAGATACCCGGCTGGCGGTTAAGGTTAACAAATCAAAAAGAATGAGCCAAATCAATAATTGAATTAGTTTGACGAAGAAATTTTTTTGAAGCAGAGTGACGGCGCCGATAATAATAAGAATGACGCTTAAGTAAGCGGCTAAGTCATAATGACCGGCGAAAGTGGAACTAATCCTGGTCCAAACATCCATTTGGAGCAATTGACCTTTGGAAAACTCTTCATTCATGGTGGAGACGACCGGGAATTGGAAATATTTTTGACCGTAACCATATATGGCTACGGCAATGCTGGTTAACAAAGTTGCAATATAGACAAACTTGAGGTCGGAGACAGATTTGATGGTTGATAAAACAATAAAAAAGAGAGAAATATATTCAAACCGGCGTAAAAGATTGAGCAGAAGGATATTGGTCGGATCGGTTTGAAAAATTAAAACGGCATTAAGGAAACTTAGAAATATAGCGATAAAGTAGGCGACAAATAAAAGAGTAATTTTATTTTTAAAAACCGGAAACCGGTGCTTAATTTGGTAAACAAGATAAATAATGAC
>JAPLYY010000031.1 GCA_026395315.1 Candidatus Shapirobacteria bacterium
TATTTTTATGACAAAGAAAATGGAATTGAACCAGATATGACAAAAGAGTGTTCCGAGGATGGATTGGGAATGGTAGCATGGGCATTACTAACAACCAAAAAAAAAGGGCAAAAGAAAGATGACATTTTAAAGATTATCTTGAATCAGGCTAAAAATTGGAACTATTTGAGATCGAAGGCTTACTTAATATTAGGTTTAACTAATGGGACTTTAATTAGTTTGGAAAATGATCTAATTAATGATATTTTAAGGGTTTATAAGGATGACGGAAATTGGAAATGGTTTGAAGATAGATTGACTTACGGGAATGCTTTGATACCCTGGGCTTTATGGAAGAAGGGCAGAACTAGACAAGATAACGAAAGTTTGAAGGCAGCAAAAAGTTCGACAGAATTTCTGTTAAATAAGTGTCAAAAGGATGATGTACCCATGCCGGTGGCTCATTTAGGGCTGGAAAAAAACGATAATGAGAGACTATACTTTGATCAACAACCAATTGAGGCCGGGTATATGGTTAGGTGTTTAGAAGAGGCGTACAAGGCAACAAATGACAATTACTATAAGAATATGGCGGAAAAATGGTGGGGTTGGTTTTGGGGAAATAATATTAATAAGGTAAAATTAATTGACGATGATTTTGCCTGTTATGACGGTTTAACGGTTAAGGATGACAAAGTAAATTTAAATCAGGGAGCGGAATCAAATATCTGTTTTTTAATGGCGTATTTAGCGGTCAGAAGATTGGGGCTGGTTGATTAAATCAAGAAATTTTTGAGCGATGACTTTGGGTGAAAAAGTGGCATTGGCGTAAGTGAAAGCGTTTTGGCCCATTTTTTTACGGAGTTCTTGATCGGTAATGAGGGTATGGAGGTGAGTTGATAGATCATCAACATCTGCTTTAACAAAGGTCTTTTCGGAAAAATCACGTTTGGCGTGAAAGCCGGTTTGCTGATCGACGACAGTTTCGGCGGTAGCAGTGGTGGCCAGAGAAATTACCGGTTTGCGACACATTTGGGCTTCGACGTGGGGCAGACCAAAACCTTCGATCCGGGAGGGGGCAGTATAAATATCACAGATGTTCATCAGAGCGCGCATATAGTCAATGGAATACTCGGCGGATATATAACGAATTCGATCAATAATACCAAGTTTTTGAGCCAATTCCAGCTCTTCAATTGATCTTTTAAAGACGACTGAACCGGGCCAACTTTTGATCATATAGATCCAGGGCAATGACCGATCTAATTTAGCCAAGGCCTGAATAACTTCCTGAGCACCTTTTTTAGTAGCGTCACCGCCGGTAGTATAAATAACCGGAATTTGCTGCTGATGGATTTTGACCATATTCCATTGATTGATGGGATTGGGATTACTAATAGAGATTGACATAAATCCGAGGAAAGGAAGTAGTTCCTGATCGGTCATAGGGTACCAGAGTTTGGGGTCAACGGCCTCGGGAATGACGTGAATAATATCTTTATTAATGCCGCTACGGGTGAGGTTGTTTTGACAATGAATACTGGGGGTGGCAATAATTCCATACTGATTATAATCATCGACATGTTCGGTAATAAAATCTTCATCAGAAACAATCCACGGTAATGTCTGGCAACCTAATGATTGGGGTGTTTTGACAAAAAGATCAAATTCAGTCCAATTACCAACACCGATACAAATATTAGGTTGAAATATTCGGATCTTTTCTGCTAATTCATTAGTATTGTTGGCTTTTATCAGTTGGCAATCATGGTTAAGCTCAAGAAAACCCTCAGCAAGGGCTTCGGCTTGATTGACGTAACTATATGCTAAATAGGCGGGGACAATGAGAAGGATTTTCATTTTTGGTATTGAGTTGATTATACAGAAAATGTTGAACTAGTGGCTAGGGACGGTGAAAGTTGTATCGAAATAAACGCAGAGAATTTAAAAGAGGTAAAAAGTCAGTAAAAAAATTATAGGCGGCAGAACCGGTTGGACCAATAACTTGGGTAAAAACTAAAATCAACCCGACCGAATTTACAACACCCCAAATAATAAAATTTTCAAAAACTATCCGTAAAACTTGACGGCTTAGCCCAATAGTTTCGGCAATTTTACTAAAATCATCGTTCATTAAAGCAATATCCGAAGCCTCAATGGCGCTGTCAGAGCCGATAGCCCCCATGGCAAAGCCGATGTCGGCCAAAGCGAGGGAAGCGGCATCGTTGATACCATCACCGACCATGGCTATTTTGTATTTGGAATTTAGATTTTTTTTCAAAAACAATAATTTATCTTCAGGTAATAAGTTGGCGTGATATTCCTCAATACCGATTTCCCGGGCGACAGTTTTGGCCACTTTTTCATTATCGCCTGTCAGCATAACAATTCTGACCAAACCCAAACTTCTGATTTTTTTGAGAGTATTTTTAATGCCATAACGAAGTTCGTCGGCTAAAGCAATAAATCCTAATATTTTTTCATCGGAGGAAACTAAGACAAGATTATGACCGTCCATTTCAGCCAGATTAATTTGATGTAATTGATCAGGGCTTATTTTTATTTTCTGTTGATGAAAAAAGTTAAGATTACCGACAAGTATATTATTCCCATGAAAATTGGCGGTCATCCCCTTCCCGGGCAGTTCGTCAAAAGTGTCGGGCAGTGAGTAAGTTAGTTTGTTTTTATGAGCATATTCGATAATAGCTTTGGCCATAGGATGGTCAGAAACAGACTCGGCTATGGCGGCGGTTTGAAGTAATATATTTGGTCTATTATCAAAACTTACCAGATGACTAACCTGGATTTTACCGCGGGTTAGAGTTCCGGTTTTATCGACTATTAATATTTTGCATCTGGCTAATCCTTCAAGGTAACTTCCACCTTTAATGATAATGCCTCTTTTGGCAGCGTGAGCAATAGCCACCCAAAAAGCTAAAGGAACGGCAACCGCGATATCGTCGGCGCAAGTGACCAAAAGGATGGATAAAACCAGAGAAATATTTTTGGTAAAGACATAAACCAGGATAGAGCCGATAAGGGTAAATAAAATATATTTACCGGTAAATTTGCTAATGGTAGTTTCAATACTAACTTTTTGGGTTTGAGCTTGTTCCATTAAATGGATCAGCTTTTCGAAAGTAGTATCTTTACCGACCCTGGTAGTTTTGACCAGAAGTGATCCGGATAAATTTAGGGTGGAACTTAGCACTTGGTCACCAATGTGTTTTTCAGCCGGAATCGATTCGCCGGTTAAGGCAGATTGGTCAATAGAAGCAGTGCCGGAGATTATTTCTCCATCAATGGGGATTCTTTCACCGGCATCAATAATGATCAAATCATTTAATTTGACTGCTGATAAATCAATAACTTTTATTTGATTATTTATTTTTATTTTTACCGTATTCGGCCGGAGTTTAAACAAGCTTTGGATGGCTTTCTTGGCCCTGGTTTCAGTGTAAATACCAAAAATCCGGGCAGAAGTAATCATTAAACTAATAAAGGCGACTGAAGTCCACTCCTGTTGGATTAAAGATACAAAAAGGGCGATGGCTGCCAACAGATCGACGGTAATTTTTCGTTTGGCGATAGCTTTGAAACTGCCAATGATAACGGGGATGGTGCCTAATAATCCAAAAACAATTAACAGATTATCCAAGATTAGTGACTGACCGGAGAGATAATGAAAAATTAGAATACCGGCTAAACTGAAAACCAAAAAAACGTTGACTTCAAATATCATGTAGTAATGAAAAGTATAATCTATATTTTTGGCTGGGAGGTGAAGTTAGGTCACAATTTCGGTGGTACTTAATTCTTCGAGCTTGGCTAGAAGTTCTTCTTTAGTATAGATAGAAGTATCGATTTGTTTAGTTTCAAAAGTCCGCAAACCTTCGATGACTCTTCGAGCCAATATGGCTTCATTTTTTCTTAAACCGTTGATTTTAATTTCGTTTTCAGTAAAGGTTTTGGAAACAATGACTAACTGAGCAAAGAAAGGGGCCATATTAATAAATATATTAGAGATATCTTTTAAATCAACACTATGGATATGGGAAGTGAAAAAAAATTCCCGGGTAATGACAGTAACCCGACCTTCTTCAACATTAATAGTGTCGGGGAAGAAATCAAAAGGTAGCTTATGAGTGGAAATGGCAACCAAGATACGGTTGGATTTTTTGACTAAACCGGCGACAACAGTTTTGTCAGTATTAGTAGTGACCACTAACTGAGTGGAAGACTTTTCCGGCAAAATAGTAGTTGTACCGGGTCTGACGATCATCTTAAAATGCCCAGTCCGATAAGACCAACAATAATCAGGTAGGCGGCAATAAGGTAATTAAGAAATTTGGGAAAGATAAGGACTAATATCCCGAAAACTAATGAAGCTAAAGGACTAAGATTTGACAAAGAAAGGGTCATATTTTTATTTAACCTAATAAACGGACAATAAAGACGATAACAGCGATAACCAGTAAAAGATGGATTAGGCCGCCACCAAGGTGCAGGGAAAAGCCACCCAACCAGGAAATGACTAAAAGGATAACGATGATATCTAAAATTCCCATATTTTTTCTAAATTTATAATATTATGTTTCCTGTTGTTTGCCCGAGGAAATGCGGATTAATTTAACAATTCCCCAAGCCATGATAATGTAAACGATGATGGCGACCAGGGTAGCCGGTTCGAGGACTGAAGTGGTTTCAAGACCTTGGGAATAACCACGGCTAAAAATACCATTAAAAGGTAAAATAAACAGTCCGGTTAAACCATAAATAAACCTGATAAAAGCACTGCCGGTACTGGCTCCCATTAATTTAAAGATTAAACGGAAAGCGAGAAGAATTTCCAGAGCACCAAAAAAATAATAGACCAGATATTCGGCCGTCTGGGATTGAGTGGCTTCGACTTTGGTGGTGGGAACGATTATTTCGGTCATATTTTTATATATTTTTTAAATTATTAAGGGTTTTTTGATAATTATTTCTTTAGGCAAATAGCTGATAAGAGATTTTTGAACCAGATCGGTCAAGGTTATATCGGCGATGACAGCTTGGGCCCGGGCGTGAATTAAAAGTTTGGGATTTAAAAATAAGGTAACGCGTTGTTTTTTATTGTTTGTAGTAGTTGTCATACTACTAACAGTACAACTAGTTGTATTACTTGTCAATACGCTGTTTTAAAGCTTCGTCAATTAAAAACAATTGGTTTTGGCGAAGCAATGGCAGTTTATCTTCAGTAAAAAAACCATATTCGGAGACTTCGTGAGTAGGGGTAAAATCACCGCCAATAAGCACCCCGATATAGCACATATCGAGACGGGCAGAGTCACGGTCAGTACGGGTTTTAAGCGGGTCGTCAACACTAACAACCAGACCGGATTCTTCTTTAATCTCCCTCTTGAGAGTCTCGCGGGGATGTTCACCAAATTTCATGTAGCCACCGGGTAGCGCCCAAGAATGGGAGCGGTAAGTGTGCTTAAATAGCAAAATTTCATTTTTATTGTTAAATATAATGCCGGTGACACCAACCAGAAATTGGTCCTGAAGAAAACGCATGATAAATAATTGCAGGCCTTTAGGGAGGTGGAGGGATTTATAAATTTTAGCAAGTAATTTTTTCACAAAGCGTTTTTATCCGTCGGTTGCGAATTAGAACCATTTTTTATTTTTTCATTTTCTAATTCCAACTGATGGACCTTCTTGGTAAGCTCAAGAATCTCGTCTTTATTTTTTTTGATTTCTTTATTTTTGCCATGAAGAGTAAAAGAAACGGAGATAGAATTAATCAGATAAACTAAGTAGGAAAGAACTAAACCAAATAGCATAGTTAAGGGGTGATAAAATTTGAGTATGTATAAACTATTACTATTACTGGTGACGGGAATTTTGCTATCTGGTTGCGGAACAACTATATCCAGTCAGGTTCAAACCAATTCCGTGCCTATACCCAACCAAGAAGATATTATTAGAGTCTTTTTTTCATTAATCGATGAAAAACGGATTCCGGAAGCAATCGGAATGATGAGTGAAAAGGCAATATCTAATGATAGTGTTAAACAAGAATGGACAACTCAGTTTAACGATTTTGACAGCGTAAAAGTAGTGGCAGTAGAAAAATCGATTGAAGAAAATTTATATAAAGTAACATTAGAGGCTAAAGTAAATCTACGGGCGGCGAATTATCCGATCCCCTATTATGGTTATGGCGATAAAACAGACGTCAGATTTATTAAATTAATTAAAGATAGTCAGGGTCGGTGGAAAATAGACGGAATAGCAACGGGTCCATAGATAAGAAATAAAATCAAAAGACCGGTGATAAAAACAAATCCGGTAATTTTAAGGATTTCCCGGAGGATGGACTTTAAGCTGTTGACGGCAGGTTGGTAGGGTTGATATTCAATTTTGAGCCGGGTTAATAAAAATTGCCTGGCAGCCGAAGGGACTAAACGGTAAAACCAAGACCGCCAAAAATTAAAGAGGAGAAACAGCCAAATCAGAAATAATATCAGAGGAACTAAAATCGATAATAACAAGCCTAAATAAATCATTTAAATTACTTTTTTTTGCCAAAAATCACCCGATTTCTTTTCAGCCCGGTCACCAATTTTATAGTCGTCATACATGGTTTTGGAGACAGCAATCTTTTTTTGAGAACCGTCTTCGATTTTGAAAACTAAGGTGTAGAACTGATCAATTTTGTGGGAATCTTCGAAACTTCCCCGTTGTTCATTGAATAATTTGTCAACCACTACCCCTTTCCAGGCACTTTTTCGGCCACGGGAAATAACTTTAGCAACAACTATCAGAAAGCCAATGACCAGAGCGCCAAAAAAGAGAAAGAAAATAATCATCGGTCCAAAAATTACCAGTTTTTCCGGTTGCATATTTTAATAAAATTTATAATTTAAAATGGTTTAATTTTGAGGTGGGCTATGGAGGTTAGTTATTGGCATTTTACCATACGATTATGGAAACAATAGAAGGTTTATATGATAATCTATTCTGATGTCCCGTGATTTATCCGGTTTATTTACACCGCACTCAATTGCTGTTATCGGCGCTTCCCAATCAGCGGAAAAAGTCGGCTCTATTGCTCTGAAAAATATTATTGTTTCGGGATATTCCGGCCGGGTTTATCCGGTTAATCCCAATGTTACCAATATTGGACATCTTAAATTCTATCCCAATGTAGCCAGTCTGCCGGAAATCCCCGATCTGGCGGTGATGGCCATTCCGGCGAATTTGGTGGTGGCCGAGTTGGAAAAATGCGGTCAATTTGGTATTAAAAATGTTGTCATTTTTTCGGCCGGGTTTAAGGAAATCGGAGAGAGCGGTGGGGAACTGGAAAAGCAGCTAATCGTTACCGCCACTCGCTATCAACTCAATATTCTTGGTCCTAATTGTCTGGGATTTGCAACCACCAATCCACCGCTTAATGTGACTTTTGGCCAGGTGATTAAGTCTCCGGGAAATTTGCGGTTTATTTCTCAATCAGGAGCTCTGGCTGCCAGCCTGTTTGACTGGTGCCAGTCAACCGGGCTGGGTTTTGATGATTTTATGACTATCGGCAATAAATCAATTATTTCTGAAAATGACATTTTAGAATATTGGTTACCGCTGTTAAAACAGCCTTCGACTCCGGTAAAACCGGTAGGGATGTATCTTGAATCAATGGCGTCGGGTCAGGATTTTGTCAAAATTATAAGTCAAATTACTCCCTATAATCCGGTTTTTATGTTAAAACCCGGCAAATCACCATCGGCAGCCAAGGCGATGCATTCCCATACCGGGGCTATTGCCGGCGAGGATCGGGTATTGGAATCAGCCCTGTCTCAAACCGGGGTTATCCGCTGCCAGGAATTAGGTGATTTTTTTGATTTAGCCCAAGCTTTTGCCTGGAAAAATGCTCCTGTTGGTCCCCAGGTAGCAGTTATTTCTAATGCCGGTGGACCGGCAGTACTGACTACCGACACTATTACCGGCTTGGGGTTGGAAATGGCTAAATTAAGCCCTGTTTCCCAACAAAAACTACTTGATTGCCTCCCCCGGATGGCATCAATTATTAATCCGATTGATGTATTGGGCGATGCCTTGGCCCAGCGTTTTGGTCAGGCTTTGGAAATTGTTTTACAGGAAAAAACAGCTCAATCAATTGTGGTGGTTTTGACCCCCCAGTTAATGACTCAAATTGAAAAAACGGCCGATATTATTGGTCAATTATCCAATAAATATCCCCAACCAATTTTTGGTGCTTTTATCGGCGGTAATCATACGGTTGAGGGTCAAAAAATTCTCAACCGTTATAAAATTCCCAACTATCCTTTTCCGGAAAG
>JAPLYY010000067.1 GCA_026395315.1 Candidatus Shapirobacteria bacterium
ATTTACCAATGAGATGACCATAATCTAAAAAAAGACTGGGAAAAGGCAGTGGAAAAGGATTTAGAGTACTATAAAAGACTGTAATGGAGTATACTTGTTGCGATGAAAATATATTTTGTGGCTTCGCCGAGATTAGTTATAAAGGAACCTGAGTTGTACAGGGGGATTCACCGTTATTTGGCTAAGAATAATGTGATGTTGAGTGATAAATTGATAAAATGGACGGATAAAAAATCAATCGAGGATGTGTATAATGAAAGCGCTGAGAAATTGACAAGTGGTTATAAGCGGGCGATTGAGGCGGTAAAAAAAGCTGACGTGATAATGATGGAGGTATCGGGACATAGTGTTTCAATGGGGTTTTTGGCCTCCAAATCTTTGGATTTATCCAAACCGGTAGTAGCTTTTTATAAAAAAGGAACCAGGCCATTTTTTTTGAGTGGAATTAATGATCCGAGATTTAAGTTAATAGAATATAATAATAAAAATATTAATGAGATGTTGGATTTGGCAGTAGAAGAGGTTAAAAAGAGTATTGATATCCGGTTTAATTTTTTTGTATCACCCAAGATTTTGGCGTATTTAGATTGGGTATCACAAAAGAAAATGACGCCGAGGTCGGTATTTTTGCGGGATTTGATTGAAAAGGAAATGAAAAAGGATAAAGAGTTTAAGGCTTGAGCAATTGAAGGGAAGCCGGAGGAGAGAACGAGAGAGGAGTAATTATAAACAAACCGTGGTAGTCGTCGACTTCCTGATGGTTAACTTCATTAATATCCCACCAGCGTCTTTCGAATTGAAGGATGGAAAATTGACGGTCGGTGCCGGCGTAGGCTTCGTAAGGGTCGGCGATTAGCATTTTATTGTTTTTGGTGTCTAACTCAGTGACTACGCTATAGTGGCCGGGGTCATCATCATCGGCTTCCTCGGGGGAATCATAGTCAAAAACTCCTTGCCATTCGACACCGACAGGCAAATTAAACTGATTAATTAATTGAGAAAGTTCAGGGATGGAGGAATCGAATTTGTACCAAAACTGGTATTGGGGATAAAATGTTTTGACAAATTGACCCATTTCGGGGATGGTCATACCATGAATAACAATTTTTTGGTTGATGTGGAGTAAGTCAACAATTTCCTGCTGACTGACAATTATGTCGTAGCAACTGAGAAGCATCTGGAGGGTGGCCGGACCACAGTAATAGCTATTTACTTGAGCAATTCTCTTAAGATTTGGAAAGTTGTTTGCCATATTTGCTCAACATTGAGGCGATAAGATCATCAAAGCTAACGTGGTACATGGCGGCAACTTCGGTAAAAGGTAAGCCCAGATCCGGACCGAAGGCGGTATTGGGATTGGAATCAGTAAAATAGGGGGTATTGGTGTGCTCGTCATAACGGATGTCAAATTTGGCATAGTCTTTGTGGTATAGGGCATTAAAAGCCCGGATAGCCAGACGGGAAATTTTGGTTTGAACCGGCTCTTCAACGTGGATGTAGGTGTAGGCACGGACATCGTCATAAGACTCATGACTGGTAAAGTAGTGTTTGCCATCAGGTTTTTTACGGAAAATTTTCTGACCCATAAAGACATGGTTTTTAACACCATCATCAAAAACGCAAACGGTAATTTCGGGTCCGTCAATGAATTGTTCAACGATAACCGGCATTTTATAAGCAACCAGCATTTTATCGACTTGGCGTTGAGCTTCTTTGTAGGTTTCTTTGACGGCTTTGTTATCGATACCGACAGAACCACCGGAGCCGCAGAGTTTAACAATCAGCGGCAGACCTAAATCTTCCTGGATAGCAGTGCCGGCACGACGAACATATTGAAAAGCAGGAGTAGGAATGTCGTAGGCGACGAGTAATCTTTTGGTTAAATTACGGTCATTACCGATAACCAGGCCTTCCATACCGGCACCGGTGTAGGGGATGTTGCTGAGTTCAAGAGAGGCAGGGACTGAAGTTTGGAGACTGTCTTTGCCCTTGAGGGTATCGACGAGATTGATAACCAGGTCAGGTTTATCGACTAAAAGAGTGGTTAAAAGATATTGGTTGCCGGGAGTAAGTTTAACTTCGATACCGAGTTTTTTAATAGATTCGGCAACATCTTTGGCCCGGTCTTCAACTTCGATTTCGGCGTCATAAGCATCTTGAGTCGGAAACATATCCCGCTCGATGTGGGAATAGGCGACAGTGACAAACTTAATATTTTTAATGGCTTCTTTGTCGATATCGAGTTCGATTTTGTTATGGCCGTTGGTTTTGGGTTCTTCTTTGGCAGTATCTTTTTTAGGGAAGAGATTAAACATAAGAAGATCTTAACTGTTTTTTGACATTTAGCCAATAGGGGGATTGGCGACAAAGTTTTGATATATCATCTTTGTTGGCTAACAATTCTTTAACAAGTTCTTCCAAAAAGATTGTGTTTTGGGAGCCTTTGACGAGAATAGTTGAATTTGGTTTTATGTTTTCTTTTAAATATTCAGATGCTTTCCACCAATATTTAAAATTATTTTGACTTTTAAAATTTTGACCAACAGTGATAATTTGATCGGCGCATTTGAGAGCCAGTTCATAGATTTTTTTATGTTCAGATTCGGAAGATGATCCTAATTCACGCATATCGCCCAAGACAGCGATTCGGGGAGATTTAAAAGTAGAGAGGAGCTTGAGCATTTCGGCGGTGGCCAGTGGCGAGGAATTATAGCTGCTGTCAATAATTTGAGATTCTTTGATGCCTTTAAAGAGAGAATTTCGGCCGGGGGCGGGGTGGAAATTGGTTTTGAGGTTAGTTTCGGCGAGGTCGCGGGGGAGATTGAGAATCCGAGCTAGTAAAAAAGCAGCGCCAAAAGTGGTGTCAAAAGCTGCCGGTAGGGCATAATTATCGAATTTAACTTTTACGGGGGAGATATTGATAAGATTTTTATTGACCGAATATTTTTTAACTAAGGGGTCGGCACTATTAATGATGGCAGTTTTGACGGTACTAATTAATTTGGCCTTTTCTTGAGCAATATCGTCAATGGATTTAAAGTTGAATAGGTGAACTGAAGAGACATTGAGAAAGATACCGATGTCGGGGTGAACGATTGTGAGCAGGTATGACATATTTTTGGGAGTAAAGGGAGCGTCAATACCCATTTCGACTAAAAAGATTTGATAGGAACGCCAATTGAAGAGCAGAGAAAAGGGGGTAAAAAGAGCCACTCTGATCCAGTCGGTAATAGTAAAATCGGTATTTTTGAGACCTAAGATGGAGAGGGGGATACCCGATTCAGTGTTGCCGCCGTAGTTAGTTTTAACTTTAAATTGGGGGGTGAGAGCGGCTTGACAGGCTAAAAGGCAGGAGGTTTTACCGGTTGAGCCGGTGATGCCGACAATAACCAGAGGTTTCTTTTTGAGATTTTGGATTAACTTGATTTTGGTCAGTTGAAGCCGGGCAAAGAAACGAAGATAGTAAAGAAAAAAGGGACCGAATTTTTGTTTCATATAATAGTTCTTCTGATTGATGGGTGGAGGGCAGTTAACACAGTATACGGTATGGTATCAAGAGTGGCAGCTAATTTGTAAATTGAGCAGGGATCATTGACCCGGGGAGAAATAATGGTAACTTTATCGCCAATTTTAGCTTTAATAGTGCGGGGTAATTTAATGATGGTCATATTCATGGAAATATTACCAATAATTGGGCATTTAATGCGTTTTAATAAAAATTCGGCGCGGTTACTGAGGTTGCGGGAAACACCTTCGTTATAGCCGGCGGTTAAAATGGCAATAGTTTCGTCCTGCTTGGCAGTATAGGTACCGCCATAACTAACCCGATTATCCGGGTGGATTGATTTGATTAAGGCAATCCGGGAAGTCAAGGTGAGAGCCGGTTGAAGCTGTCGTCGCTGTTTTCGGCCTTGGTCGGTATGGGGACCGAAAGGGGAATAACCATAAAATCCAAGTCCGAGGCGGACAAGATTAAAGTAAGGATCGTGAATAAATGAGGCACCGGCAGTAGCGGCAATATGTTTGTATTTAAATTTGTAGCCAGATTGTTCAAAAAGAGATACCATTTCTTTAAATAATTTAATTTGATTGTGGGTGAAGGTAATTTTTTTTGGGTTGTCGGCTTGAGAGAGGTGGGAATAAATACCTTCGACTTGGAGATGTGGGCAGGTTTTTAGGACAGAAATAAATTCAGGAATAGCCTGTTTTTGGATGCCAAGCCGACACATACCAGTATCAAGTTTGATATGGATTTTGGCTCCGGGCTGATGCTCATTTAAAGCTTTTAGAGAAGCAATGTCATAAACAGTAAAAGTAAAGGGGAGTTTTTTCCAAACAGAATAGTTTTGAGGATCAGTGTAGCCCATGATCATGACCGGGGTTTTAATAGCAATTTTTAAAAGCTCATAGGCTTCATAGAGTGAGTCGACCATTAGGTAGGGTACTTTTAGATTCCGGTCAATAATTTGGGCGACTTCAATTAATCCATGACCGTAGGCATTGGATTTTAAAACCGGACAAATTCTGGCGTCTGGATTGAGTTTTTGAAAGTAATAAAAGTTATGAACCAGGGCATCGGAATTGATAGTTATTTCGTTTAGGGTAAGATATTGTGACATAACGGTATTATAGTATATTTAGTTGACAAAGTAAATATTAAGTATAAAATACGAGTTATGAAGATAAAAGTAGCTATATTAATGGGCGGAAAGAGTTCGGAGAGGGAAGTGTCGTTGATGTCGGGGAACCAGGTATTAAAAAACTTGAACAAGGACAAGTTTGAAGCTATAAAAATTGATGTAACAAGTGAGTTGGAAAAAATAAAAGGGTGCAAGGTGGCTTTTATTGCACTGCATGGTGCCGGCGGGGAAGACGGAAAAATACAGGGGTATCTGGATACTATCGGGATTAAATATACTGGCTGTGGAGTTTTAGCCAGCGCTTTGGGGATGGATAAAAAGAAATTTAGAGAGTTGATGGAGAGGAATGATATTCTGATGCCAAAAGAAACGACTAAAGTGCCTTGTGTGGTCAAACCGAATAACGGCGGGTCAAGCGTAGGGGTAGCGATAGTCAAAAGGGAAGAAGATTGGGAAAAGGCTGTGGAGTTGGCAAAGAAATATGACGATCAAATTATAACGGAGGAATTTATTGAAGGGACCGAGGTGTCATGCGGAATTTTGGGAGATGAGGTGTTGCCGGTAGTAGAAATTGTGCCTAAAAATGAGTTTTTCGATTATGAAGCCAAATATACTGACGGTAAATCGGAGGAAATTTGTCCGGCGAGGTTGACGGTTGAAGTGACGAAAAAAGTACAGGAAACGGCTTTAAAAGTATTTAAAATTATCGGCGGAAAGGGTTTTGGTAGGGTGGATATGATAATAAGAGATGACATTCCTTATGTATTGGAAATAAATACGATTCCGGGATTGACGTCAAATTCCTTATTGCCAAAAGAAGCTAAAGCGGCAGGGTATTCGTATAGCCAAATGTTGGATAAAATAATTGAATTGGCTTTGGGTTAGGTAAAAAGTTGTTCGGCACGGAGGGAAAGGCCGGCGGCAACGGCGGTGAAATGGTCAGAAACGATAATTTTTCGGGGATCAAAAATAGATTTAATTTGATTAATAAAAACCGGAATTTGGGAGGAGCCGCCGGTAAGAATGACCGAGTCGATTTGACCGGGAGTTAAGGCGGCCAAATTTAGGGCTTCGAAAATGCAATTATGGGAGCCGATAATTTCCGGCTTAATGGAATTTTCTAAATCCAGACGCAATATTGGTTCATTAATAGCGAGGGTGGGTTTGATAAAAGAAAAAATGGTGGAGTCAACTGAAGAGAGGGCAATTTTGGATAGGTCGAGAGTGTTAAATAAATCAAAGCCGTAGTCATTGACGATTAATTCGATGAGATTATTAATCAGTTGCGGTTGATTGGATTTTATCTTTAGATCTTTAAGAGTTTCGATATTTTTGACGGTTTTGAGCAGGGTGGAGCGGTACCAGGTAGAAATTTCATTGATAAAATACTTCGGAAAAGTGACTTTGCCGTTGATGATGGTTTGAGAGCCAAAATGAGGGCTGATTTTAGATTCAAGCAAACGGGAATTGATCAGGTCGCCGCCGATACCGCGGCCGGAAACAGAAAGTACCTTAGATTCGGGGAATTTCATGATACAGACATCAAGAGTACCGCCGCCAAAATCGTAAACCAGAATGGTTTGGTTACGATTTAGATTGAGACCGTAATTGAGGGCGGCGCCGACCGGTTCGTATTCAAATTCAATATTTTTGAAACCAGCCTTTTGACCGATGTTTTTCATCCGGGAAAGGGCGATGGAGTTCTGGCCGGTGCCGACGTAGCGGACGGGGCGGCCGAGGACAACTGAATCCAGAGAATGCCCCAGAATATTTTCGGCGTTGGCTTTGATTTGACTCAGAAGCCGGGAGAGTAGATCTTCCAAAGTGAAAAATTGATTAAAAATGGTGGTGCCAAGGAAAGTTTCACTTGTCAACACCGATTTTAAAGATTGGATTAAACGGCCGCGGCCGGAATCGTCGACTTCAACAATTTCGGGAATCCAGATAACCGGTCC
>JAPLYY010000048.1 GCA_026395315.1 Candidatus Shapirobacteria bacterium
AAAAAGAAACTCGGCTGAGGCTCCTTTGAAATAAAAGTAAATTAAATAAAGAGTAATCGGGAGAATAAAACCGAAAGCAAGTTTGATCAAGTTTAACCAACGATTACGGGTGAAGTAAAAAAAGGAATAGGCAAAGATAAAGACAAATTCAATAGCGACAGGAACTTTAATAGTGAAAGCAAAACCGAGTAAAAGTCCGGGAAGAAAAAATTTGTTTTTAAATAAAAATAAATAAATTCCTAATATGGTTGGGAGTAACATAAAAACTTCGGCATTAGCAATGTTGCCTTCGATTAGGGGGATAGAACTAAGAGTGACAAAGATTAAAGTAGCTAATTTATTTTTTTTAGCTAAAAGATAAAAACTATAAACAGTGGGAATCATCCATAATAAAAGCAACAGTCGGAAACCAAAAACAGTTTGTCCCAAAGCTGCTAAATAATAAAGAGTCGGCGGTTTGTTATCGTGAATCTGAGAATAGAGAGTTAAACCTTTACGGATAGCCTGGCCCAAGACTAAATATATACCTTCGTCACCATACCAATTGGGTTCAAATAAGGTGGGAAGACGGAGAATTAAAAAAATGATGGCCAGCAGAAAAAAATATTTATATTTTTTAATCATGATTAATTAATGTTAGCTTACGTTGGACTTTTTTTGGGTAGTTTGATATTCCAAATGATGACCCAAAAGAAGTCGGGTATGGGAATGCAGACCCGGGAGAACTGACATGGTTAAGGTGGCAATGGGCATAAAAGGCCATTGGAGCATGTTTTTGAGAAAATTACCAAAGCCTTTTTTCTGGGAGGCGGGACGAAGTTTCCAATCAAGAATAATTAGAGTAAACAGAGGAATAAGGCATAGGGTTAGGATAAAGTTGGAAATACGCGGCAAATTAAAACCGATAGTGGTTTGAAAAAATTTGGGGTTGAGAAGGACAGGCAGAGAAGTTCCCAATGTCAGAATGAACCAATTGCTCGACCAGATAAAATGGGTTTCGATTAGTTTAAATACGCGGAGTACCCTGGTTAAGAGGGGGATTTCCCGATGGTGGTACGCTTGAGAGATAGCGTACGGGATGTCAATGGCACCCCAGGCATGACGGAGACATTGTTTGTAACGATTTTTTAAAGCATCGAAATAGTTTTTACCACCAGGAGCGTCGACGATGGTGGGAAGAAAGATGGGAGTAATCGAAGTTTTGCCGCCACTGGCAAAAAAGGTTTGAAGAAAGATATGCCAATCTTCGGGAATCATATCGAGATCCCAATAACCGGCGGAATCGATTAATTTATAGGATGAGGAGTAACAGGAATAGTTGAAAAAGAGGCCATCCGGCTCCTGGATATTAGCGATATGAATTATATTACCCATAGTTCCAATTATTCTGATGGGAGCAGGAACACTATTGATATTATGGTGCCAAAAAATCGGTGATTGCCAGAAACGAAGATAACGTTGAGGGGAAGAAGCAAAAAAGTAAGTGAGAGCTGAGAAATATTTGGGGTGAAAAATGGTGTCAACATCACAGGAAGTGAGAGTGAGATAGTCGATATTTAATTTTAATTTTTTAAAGCAGTGGGCTTTAAAAAATTTGGCGGCAAAAGCTTCATTACTATGTTTACCAACGGTTTCACCGGGGAGGTTACTGGGGTGTTCAGTAAAGGTGAAACTACCAAAAACTGAGGCATATTTATCCTGGAAGTATTTGATTGTCCGGAGGTTGTTTTCCTGACCGGCACGGGCTTCCTGACCGAGAATGACATGAATCTTTTTGAGATCAATATCGATTTGAGCAGCAAGACTACCGACGGCCATATCGATAATTTCCAGCGGTTCTTTGTAGGAAGAAATAATAACACAATGGTTAATCAGGTCATGGTTCAACCAGTCGGGCTGGGTTTTTTGGTTAAAAACTTCTAGCCAATTGGTTTTTTTAGCGGCAATAATTTTGAAATACCCGAGAACTGCTAAAAATGCCGATTTAAAGGATTGATATAACCAATATATTAAGAAAGCAATGACGAAATAGGCTACCAAACGGGGTACCAAAAAAGACCCCCAAATAGGGAAAGAGATACTGACCCAGGCAAAAACACCGGGGATCATTTCAAAAAGACGGTAAGAAGTTGAACTTTTGTTCATTAATTAAGTAGTATTATAAATCAAATGGGTTTAGAAACGGCTATTAAAGCGACAATTGACTATGCCAGTAAATACGGGTGTGATTTAACATGGGAAGAAATAAAAGAAAGATTGATATCAAAAAAAATATATAATTTAAAAATTTTAAATTATAAATTTAAAAAGGAGAATAATAATAAGTTTTGGAAAGAAAAGATGAAATTGGCAAAAGAATTTACCGATAAATACCTGGCAAAAATTGACGATATATTGATGGTAGGAGTAACCGGATCGTTGGCAAGTAAATATCCCCAAAAAAACGATGATATTGATCTGATGATTATTACCAGAAAAGATAGTTTATGGCTGACAAGATTTAAAGTATTTCTGATTTTCTGGAAGTTCAAAATACCCCACAGAACAAATAATAACGATATCTGTATTAATTTATGGCTGGAAGAGATGAGGATTCCGTTAATTAAACAAAACTTAAGAAATGCAGTTGACTTGGTTTTAATGAGACCAATACTTAACAAACAAGATACCTATAAAAAATTTTTACTAAAAAATAAATGGGCTAAAAAATATGTAGCCAGTCCATACCTGAAAAAAAATGCAGATTTTGAACTTCAAACTTTAGACAAAAATAAACAAAATTGGGTAAAATGGGTCATAAACAGGTGTCTATATTCGATTCAATATCTGTATATGAGGCCGAAAATGAAAGGCGAATTAGTTAATTTAAGACAAGCTTTTTTCCATTTGTTTGCAATTACACACCAATTGTATTAGATTAAAGGTAATTAGTTGTTAACTTACTTACTTATGGGTATAAACAATGTTCCTGAAGATGCTTCTTCAAATCAAATTAGTGTAAATTTACCGCCTGCGCCAAACAAAGAAATTCCAATTCCATCGCTTCAAGAACTAGTTGTATCTCACCCTAATGCTTTTTATAATCCCGAGAACACCCTTAATTCTCAGACCCCTTATCTATTACTTCGCGAAAAATCCCAACCAAATGGTGTTAAGCCAAAGGGATTGGTGAACCTACCCGACTTTTGGAACCAAGCTCCTCCAGTAGTTCCGTCTATTTTAATAACTGAAAAAAAAGTTATCATGATCACCTATGACGACAGACAAGGTAATCCACGACCATCTCAACATGACGGTATTCCTCAAATCGAGAGGTACAATTTGGAACGTCCCCTTGAACTCGCTAATCTCACAGAATACCTTCCAACCATTGAAGAAGTTCAGACAGGTAGTGCTAAATGGCCGGAAGATATTCAACGAATTGATAACCATAATACCTGGGCTCTCGTAAATCTCCGGCAACTTAAAGATCCAAATAAAACCACTCGATCAGTTGTTGTTGTTGGTGATCGTAGTATTTCCGACTTTGAGGAATTAGCTGCTCAACAAATTTCCGAATCCGAAAAGCCATCTACTTTAAATTCAGTGCAGCAAGAATTACAAAATCAGCATCCCAACATATTAGAACCAATTATTGAAGACAAAATGGGTAGAGAATACCTCTTAACCAAACCCATACTTGGAGAACATCAAAACAATCGGTATCTTTTTACTCCTGATGGCCAGTGCTTTTGGATTCCTGCTGATTACTCTACAGTTCCTGCCGGCGAAATTCCAGTTCAAGAAATTATGCACTTGAGCCGAAATATTAATCCCGAGCGACAAAATGACGAAGGGGTTTACGTTAATCTTCCAAATGGTAAAATGTTTGCAGCCTTTAGTCGGGATTTAAACAATCCATCAGATAAAGCTTTAGTTGAAAGAGACATAGGAGACAAAAGATATGACTCCGGTAATGGCAAGGTTTAAAAATAAGATTATTTCCTTTTAAAATCCAGGAAAAGCTAACCATCAAACCCGCCGTCAATAAATAGCATTTGGGTTAATATCTGCTAGAATGTTAATGTGAGGTTTTTCCCAACAATAATCGCCAAAGGACTGATTTTAACCGTGGGGGTGATGGTTTTGGGAGTATCATTGGCCAGAGCCAGTTTAGAAATATTGGCGCAAGAAATAAACAGCGACAAGATAGGTAATAACCCTCTTAGTTTTATCATAAATTATGGAGATGGTGAAACTGAAGTGGGAAATTACAAACTACCAGAAGTAGCAACTTTACCAACAAATCCGATGTATGGCTTAAAAAGGGTGAGAGATTATTTTTGGTTGCTAATTTCACGGGGAAACGACAAAGTGAAACTAGCATTGTTAATGGCAGATAAAAAAACGGAAGAGACCAGACAATTGTGGTTACTAAACATGAGTGAGGAAGCATTGACTGCTGGCAATGAGGCCATGGATAAACTAGAATATGCGAATCAGTTAATTTTGGCTTCTGGAAGTAATGATAATCAAAACAAACAGATCGCTAAGCAAATTTATTTAGCAGGGTTTGCCTATAACGAAATTTTTAAACTAGGCAATAACGCCTTTGACTTAGATTCACTAAAATACCAGCAATTAATAACACGAAATGAAGGGTGGAACAAAACTCAAAAAGAGAATCGGTGGAACTGGAATAATTAAGAAATTATTGCTGGGGGTTTTGGGAT
>JAPLYY010000029.1 GCA_026395315.1 Candidatus Shapirobacteria bacterium
AACAAAACTAAGTTTGACCATCAGGGCATTGTCACCGATACGATATTTAACGGGTTCGACTTTGGTAAAACCAACTGTCATCTTGGGAAAAGTCTCGACAAAAGATTTATAAACACGGGAAGTAAGGCCGCGGTCGTTAAAAAGAATATTTAACAATCTTTGAGACTCAATTTCGGTTTTAGTAGTTAAAACCCGGAGATATTTGTGAAGTTCGGGTAAAAGAAATTGGACCTTAGTTTCGGTAGTTTGAATAAACCCGTGAAGGAAGAGCGAGTGGAGTTGGCTTTTTAGAAGCGACTGACGCTCGTTGTGGTTCCGACCTAAATGTTTACCGGCAATTCGATGTCTCATAAAACCCTTTCCCTGACCCTTTCCCTTGACAGGGCAAGGGGACAGTTTTTAAAAGAAAATAATAAATCGTTAGTTTTCATATTCTGCATTTATTTCCAGGAAAAGCCTTTTTCTTTGAGCCAAAGATCAATAATTTTTAATGATTTTTCACCGACATTTTTAGCCTTGCTGACTTCGAGACGACCTGACTTAAGAAGATTATCGATAGTCAAAAAACCGGCTTTTTTAAGGGCATTAGTTACCCGAAGGGGCAGCTCAATTTCTTCAATAGAAATATCGGCGCCGGAATTGATGGGGTTGGAAGCTAAAGTAATCACTTCTTCCTCATATTCTTTCGGATCAACGATTTGAGAGAGTGACTTAATCATGTCCTTGGCGGCAATTTTGAGAGCGGATAATGGCTCAATAGAACCATCTGCCCAGATTTCCATAATTAGTTTGTCGTAGTTGGATTTCTTACCCAAACGGGTAGGTTCGACAGTGTAATTGGTTTTGATAACCGGGGTAAAAGTGGCGTCGAGAATTATTTCGCCGACAATATCGGTTTTTTGTTCTTTGGCAAGAGTGTAGCCGACACCTCTTTCAACGGTGATTTGCATTGACAGACTGGCTTTGCTATCAGACAAGGTGGCGATGTGCTGATTAGGATTGGCAACTTTACAAATTTCACTTTGAACAATATCCCCGGCAGTGACAACACCCGGACCTTTTTTACTAAGTTCCAGAGTCATCGGTTCTTCACCTTTATATTCAAACTTCACTTTTTTTAGATTTAAGGATATTTCCACCAAATCTTCTTTGACACCGGGAAGGGTGGTAAAGAGATGATTGGCCCCGTCAACTCTGATCCGGGTAATGGCAGCACCGGGAATGGTGATTAATAGTATCCGGCGAAGACTGTTACCCAGAGTATGGCCAAAACCACCAATAAGCGGACTGATCTCAAATTTTCCGTAGGTCGGAGTGGATTTGAGGGTAACAATGTGGAATTTGCTGGTGTCTACCATAATTTTATCCTTTTTTAACGGGAATAATATTCAATGATTAAATTAATATCAACTGAAGGATTGAAGTCGTCTTTTTGAGGTAAAGTGGTGACGGAAGCTTCATATTTGGGACGGGTTAATTCCAGCCATTGGGGAGCTTTAAAATCTTTTTCCGAAATTTTTAGTAATTCACCACTTTTAGTAGCAATATTTTTACTTAAGACAACTTTGTCACCAATTTTAACGGTATATGAAGGAACGTTAATGGTTTTACTGTTGACTAAAATGTTTTTGTGCGAGATTAATTGTCTGGCGTGAGAACGTGATAAAGATAACCCTGATAAATAGACAACATTATCCAGTCTTCTCTCGACCAGAGATAAAAGATTGTCGCCGACCAGGCCTTTGAGTTTTTTGGCAGTTAAAAAGTAGTTTTTAAATTGTTTTTCCTGGATGCCATAAATTCTTTTAGCTTTTTGTTTGGCCCGAAGCTGAATACCATAATCGGTGGGTTTGCGATGGGATTTAATACCATGCATTCCCGGAGGAACGGCGCCTTTCTTTTCTATCGGACATTTAGCCGATAAACAACGGTCACCTTTTAAATAAAGTTTCATCCCCTCAGCGCGGCAGAGACGACATTTGGAGTTGAGGGTAATTCTGGCCATAAATATAATTAAACCCGTCTAACTTTGGGAGGGCGGGGACCATTGTGAGGTATGGGGGTGACATCGGAAATTGATTCGACATCGTAATCGCGTTTAGCTCTTAAAAAACGAAGAGTAGCATCGCGACCGACACCCGGTCCCGTTAGATAAACTGTTAATTTTTTGACACCGAAGGGTTTGACCAAATCAAGAGCTTTTTCGAGGGCAGTGGAGGCGGCGTAAGGAGTTGATTTACGGGCACCTTTAAAACCACTGTGACCGGATGACGACCAGGCGATAGTATTACCCTTAACATCGGTAATAGTGACGATAGTATTGTTAAAGGAAGAATGGACGTAAAGGCGGGCTTCGGCCACGTTTTTAACGGTCTTTTTTTTGATGGCTTTAATAATAGGTTTTTCAGTAGTTTCGGCCATAGTTTATTTATTTTCAGCTTGAGTAGCTGCGGTTTGAGCAGATTCAATTTTTGCCCAAGCTTCCTTGGTTAATGAACCAACTGTCTTTCTCTTACCTTTTCGGGTACGAGCGTTGGTTTTGGTTCTTTGACCATGGACGGGCAAACTAACAATGTGACGGATACCGCGATAACATTTAATAGCTTTAAGACGATCAATATTTTCCCGGATTTCTTTTTTAAGATCGCCTTCGACCATAAAATCTTCCAAAGCTTTCATTAAATTGCTGATATCATCACGACTAAGATCTTTGACGCGGGTATCAAGTCTAATCCCCGATTTTTTGGCTAAAGTTACGACATTGACAGGGCCAATGCCATAGAAGCGGGTTAAACCGACTTGGGCGCGTTCGTTATCTGGTATTTCGACTCCGGAGATTCTCATATTAGCCTTGTTTTTGGGTATGTTTCTTGGTCGAACAAATAATTCGCCTTACACCCCGTCGAATAACGACTTTACAATTTTGACAACGACGGCGGATACTGGATTTACATTTCATATGGGAAAGGCTTGGATATTGTAACCTAAAATCGGCGGAATATCAAAGAGTAGTTTCAATCTCCCCTAACCCCTCTTTGACAAGAGGGGAACAATTACCCTCTGAATACTATCCTCCCTTTTAGCCCTTCGGGTGAAAGGACGAGGGAAACCCGGTCACCGGCGAGACAGCGGATGTGGTTCATTTTTAATTTGCCGGCCAGATAGGCAACAATTAAGCGTTCACCTTCATCGAGTTTGACCCGGAACAATTGGTCGGGCAAAACCTCGGTTATCATTCCTTTGACTGTTGGTTCTTTGTTCATTTATTTTGAATTGATAATAAATTGAGTTAATGGAGTTTTAATATCTTCAATTTGGTCATATTCGATAAAGACATCGGCAATTCCCAGAACTGTGTTGCGCTTTTCCGAGCCAATTTTGGAAATAACAATGATTTTTTTGTTTAATTGGTAGGCAATTCCCGCTTCAATAGCTTTGCCGACTGACGGATCGGTCAGATCAAAAAGAAGAGCGTTGCAACTAGAAATAGCCTCTTTAGCTTCGGACATCATATTATGGGGATTATTAAAGATTTTTTGATAATGTTCCACATCACGGACAAAAGAAAAATCAACAGCACCGGATTCACGGACAATCCGACAGAGGTTTTCAATTTCGGCTTTATTTTCGATACCTTTAAAGGTGTGGGTGACAAATATTTTCATTTAATCTTTTCGATCTCCTTAACAATATCTTCAAAAATGGGTTCGACGGGGCGGTTGCCGTCAACTTCGAAAAGTTTATCTTTGGTTTTAAAATATTCTTTTATAGAGCCAATGGTGTCATCGTAAGATTTTTGACGGGCGGCAACATCTTCCGGAGAATTGTCAGTGCGGTCTTTATCTTGAAATTCCTCCCCTATTTTGAGGCGGCGATTTATAATTTCCTGAAAAGTAACGTCGAGGTGAATTAATAGAGAAAAGGGTAAGTTGTTTTTCCGTAAATAGAATTCCATGACCCGGCCTTGGTTTAAAACCCGAGGAAAACCGTCAATGATAAAGTTTTTATAATCAATAGTTTTTAATTTGGAGAGCAAAACATCAAAGACTAAATCATCGGGGACCCAAACACCTTCGTCGACATATTTTTTAGCTTCGATACCAAAACCGCTGCTGGCGGCGATTTCATCGCGAAAAAGCTGGCCCACAGAGATATGAGTTAAATGGTATTTTTCGGCAATAAGTTTAGCTTGAGTTGATTTACCGCAACCAGAGGGACCGATAATAAATAAATTTAAAACCCCCTTGCCCCCTTCAAAAGGGGGAATGTTGGGATTTGGATTATTAGAGTTCATTATATCGGTTATTAATTTTTATATTTAGATCTTCAATGACGGAATTTAATTTATTTAAAATTTGTTCATTTTTATATCTTAAGGTTTTTATTCCAATAGAATAAAGGATTTGATCGCGACCATCGTCATAATTTATTCGTTTATCGTGTGAATCACCGTCAACTTCAACATCTAATAACAACTTGGCACAATAAAAGTCGAGGATAAAACGATTGATAGGTTTTTGACGGAGGAATTTAAAACCCGATGGCCGTTTGGATAAAAAAGAGTACCATAGTAGTGCTTCGGCTTCAGTAGGTTTGTTCCGATTGTCACGAGAAAGTTGTCTTAATTCCAACAGATATTTGTTATGTCCCCTGGTGGTGATTGGTGTGTCTGGATTTAATTTCATCTCTTAGTCCCCCATTTTGAAGGGGGTTAGGGGGTTTAGTATGTTAATTTATCGTAATTGTAAGTTTGGACGACGTTTTCGATTTTACGGGTAAGCTCGATAACAACGGAGACAACGATCAGCACTGAAGTACCGCCGATGGTTAGGCCGGTAATTCCGGTTAGTTTTTGAATAATTGACGGGGAGATAGCAATAAAACCCAAAAAAACAGAACCGATGGCGACGATACGATTAATCAAATATTTAAGCCGTTTTTCAGTGGCAATGCCGGGACGGATACCGGGAATGAAACCACCGGATTTGCGGAGTTCTTCGGCAATATCTTTGGGTTTAAAAACAACAGTGGTGTAGAAAAAAGTAAAACCAATAACTAAAACAAAGTAAAAAAGAATGTAAACGTAGCCGGTGGTGGCAAACAAACGTGATAACCCGAGAAAGAAGTTGGCAATGGCGACATTGGGTAATTTGCCTAAAGCTTGGCCTAATAGCGATGGTACTGTGGCTAGAGAGACGGCAAAAATAATGGGCATAACTCCGGCCGTGTCAACTTTAATGGGTAAATAAGTTTGCTGGCCGCGCTTGGCATAGTGGACCGGAATACGCAAAATTGCTTCTTCGACTGTAACGATGGCCAGAACTAAGAAAAAGGCGACGGCCAAAAAGATGATGATATTGATCATGTTCTGGGGATTACTAAAATCGGTAATAGTGAGAGTTTGATAGGCACTGATGGGGAGACGGGAAATAATACCGGCAAAAATCAACACCGAAATACCGTTACCGACACCGGACAGATTAATCAGTTCACCAAGAAAAATCATAATCATAGTACCGGCAGTCATAGTGGCGACCATGGCGGCAATGGTCAGAGGATTAAAACCGACAATTAAATTTTGAGAACGCAAAATGCCAAACATGACAAAAGCCTGGACAACACTTAGAGGAATAGTGGCAATGCGAGTGTACTGGTTAATTTTGGCGCGGCCATACTCTCCTTCTTTACTCAATTCAGCCAGTTGAGGTGAAACTAATTGAAGCAGTTGCATCATGACTGAGGCATTGATGTACGGATTTAAACCCAGGGCGGCAATAGAAAAGTTGCCAAGAGTACCGCCGGAAAAAATATCCAGCAGTGATAAAAGTTGATTGCTGGCAAAGAATTTTCGTAACAGTTCAAGATTGACGCCGGGAACCGGTACGTGGGCGATAAAACGGAAGAGAATCAGAATGCCGAGGGTGAAGAGGATTTTTTTGCGAAGGAGCGGAGTTTTAAGACCTTCAACATAGAGGCTGAGAGATTTAATTATGGCGGTCATTACTCTATCTTACCATTGATAGTCATAACTGCGTTCTTGGCTTTTTCGGATAATTTAAGACCTTTAAAAGTGAGACTTTTGGTTAATTTACCACCGGCCAGAACTTTGACTTGGGTAACTTTGGATGATTTTAACTTTTTAAGAATTGCCTTTAGATCGACAATATCACCTTCTTTAAACCAAGTGTCGATTAAACCTAAGTTTAAGGGAAAAGCATAGGTAGAGGGAAGAACGCGGTGTTTACCTCTTAAAAATGGGGTTCGTTTAATCCAGCCTTTTTTGATTTTAGTACCATCAAAAGTAATTTTGGGAGTACCACGGGATTTGTCACCTTTTTGACCACGACCGGTAGTGTGACCACCTTTTTTGGAACCGTAACCACGGCCAACGCGGCGGTTTTGACGGACAGTAGTTTTAGAGAGAGTGCTTAAAATTTCCATATGATTGAACCCTTCCCCAACCCTTCCCTTGACAGGGCGGGGAGAAAAGACTTTTTTTTATTAAATTATTATTCATTATTAGTTTTGGAGTGAAATAAGGGCTTTAAAAGCGGCCCAAACATTAACCGATTTATTGGATGAACCAACAATTTTACTGGCAATGTCCTGAATTCCGGCCAATTCGACAACGGACCGAACCGGACCACCGGCAATTAGACCACTGCCTTTTTTACCGGGACGAAGCAAAACAATAGCACCTTTAAATTTGAATTTAATTTCCTGGGTAATAGTACCATTGACAGTTTTAACGGTAATCATGGCTTTACGGCCATGAGCAATGGCTTTTTGAATAGCATCAGCGACACTTTTAGCTCGGCCATGACCAACACCGACTCGGGTTTTTTTATCGCCGGTAACTACCAGGGCAGTAAAAGAAATTTGATTGCCGCCTTTGGTTTTTTTAGAAACACGTTTAATCTGAACTACCTTGTCAGTGAATTCTGACTCGGGTTTGTCCAGGCGGCGAATTTGTTTGTTTTCGAAATCTGACATAAAACCCCTCTAAATCTCCCCTTGACAAGGGAGACTTCTAAAAATATTAAAAGTTATTTTATTATTCATATTTTTTATTTTAGAACTTTAGGCCGCCGGCGCGGGCAGCTTCGGCTAATGCTTTAACGCGACCGTGGTACATGTAGGGGCCACGATCAAATTTAACCCGGGTAATTTTGTTTTTTAAAGCGACTTTGGCAATCTCTTTGCCCACTGCGGTGGCTTTTTCCATTTTAGTACCGGTGGTTAATTTTAAAGCTTTGGTACTGGTAGCGGCTAAGGACCGACCATGCTGGTCGTCAATAATCTGGACCCAGAGGTGATTGTTGGTACGGTAAACTGATAGCCGGGGAATACCGACGGCTAATTTCAGCCGGCTGCGGACTTTTAGTTGGCGGCGGAGAGTTTTATCGTGGATAATCATATGATTTTAGGCTTTAGCAGTTTTGCCGGCTTTTAATTTAATAAATTCATTGAGATAACGGATACCTTTACCTTTATAAGGTTCAGGTTTGCGGATTTTACGGATATTGCTAGCAATTTGGCCGACAACGACTTTATTGGCACCGGTAATGGTAAGCTTGGTGTCATCGGCAACGGCTATTTTAATATCGGCAGGAATGACCATTTCGACCGGATTAATGAAACCGGCAGTGACAATTAGTTTGCCATTATTTAGGGCAAACTTATAACCGGTTCCCCGAATTTCCATGTCTTTTTTCCAAGGGGTGGTGACACCAGTAATCATATTATTAATATGAGCCCGGGTAGCGCCGTGACAAGCTTTAACTTTTTTGTCTTCTGACAATCGTGCAACATAAACGATGCCGTCTTGAACTTCGACAGTAATGTTGTGAGGTATAACCAAAGTTAAAATGCCCTGAGGACCAGTGACAGTGACAATATCTTTGTCAATGGTGACAGTGACACCTTCGATAATTTTGACGGGATTTCTACCAATTCGGGACATATTAATTGATTTCAGCAATAATTTCCCCACCAATACCGAGCTTACTAGCTTGGCGTTGAGTTAA
>JAPLYY010000115.1 GCA_026395315.1 Candidatus Shapirobacteria bacterium
TTAAACCTTCAATTTCCTGCTTAAAGGCAGGTGACTCAACTAAATAGTCAACATAGGCGCCTTTTAAAGACGGCCAGGCCAGGGAGGAAAATAAGGAGGCAAAGAAAATAACCAAAAGAATCAGATAAGGATCGTTGACCCAAAAAAATAAAGTTAAAACCAAAGAACCAAGTAAGAAAGAAGCATAGGCAGTGACTTTTTTACCTAATTTACGGGTTATAATTTCGCTGGACCAACCAATAATGATAACGGGGAGAACGTAAGCAAACATAAAATAGCCGCCATTGGGAAGGAGGGGCCCGAGAGTCCAGAAAATATAATCAAAAGAACTTAAGAGTAAATTAAAAAGCAGTACCGGAATAAGAATCCGGCCGACCTGAAACCAAAGAGTAATTTCCGAAACAGCATTTTGATGGTGATATTTTCGGGGAAATGTAATTGTCCGATGATCGGCAGAATTAGCATAAAAAACGATAAATAAAATGCCGGAAATAAATAAAAATATATAGGAATAAAGAATGTTACCAAAGGAAACCACACTATTAATTACCAAAAGGCTGCCTATAAGCGGGGCGATTAAATAGCCGGCGGATTTAAAAACGCCAATAGCACCAATGTTTTGACAATGTTCGTTTTTAAGGGAATGCCGGCTACTGAAATCAAAAACAGCAAAGGCCAGCAGATCGTAATAAAGCCCCCAGACGGTCATGGCAAACAACAGTAACAAAGTGGTTTTGGAATACCAAAGGATTAGGGGAAAAATGAGGGAAAGAAAAAAGAAAATGAAAAAAATAGTTAAGTAATGATACTTTTTTAAATATTTGCTGATGAGAAAATCAAAAACGGCGCCGGTGATTGATTGAAAGGCAATAATTAAACCAAGCTCCGTTTTGGTAAAACCAAGGCCGACAACATAGATGGGAATAAAGAAAGATAGTAAACCATCAAAAATGGCCCAAAAGAGAAGAGTAAAGCCAAGATTTAGAACTAATTTTCGAGGCACTGATTAAAGTTATCATAAAATAATTTATAATTATTTAAAATGATCATTGGATTTACTTATAATTTAAAACCCTGCCTGCCGGCAGGCATGGCAAAAAAATTCGATATTGGTGACAAAGAGGCGGAATTTTACGCTGAATTTGACACACCAGAAACTATAAAAGCTATTGAAGAAGCGATTGTCGCCAATGGATACAAGGTAATCAGGATTGAGGCCAATGAGTTGGCGTACAACAAGTTACGGAGATTAAGGAATAAAATTGATTTAGTCTTTAATTTTGCTGAAGCAGCATCTAAAAGTGCTGATAGGGAAGCCCACATACCCATGTTTTGTGAAATATTACATATTCCTTATACCGGGCCGGGGCCGTTATCGGCGGCGTTGATTTTAAATAAAGCCAGAGCTAAAGAAATTTGGGATTATTACGGGGTACCGACTCCCCCGTTTCAGGTGTTTTATACTACTGAGGAAAAATTAGACCCGGCTTTAAAATTTCCCTTAATTGCCAAGACTAACGGACAGGGGTCAAGCTCGGGGGTGAGAAATAAGTCAGTAGTTAAAAATCAAAAAGAATTAAGGGAAACGGTAACGGAATTGATGGATCAGTTCAAAGAACCGGTGTTGGTGGAAAAATTTTTAAGCGGTCGGGAATTTACCATTCCGATTTTAGGAAACGATGGAGATCTTTGGGCTTTGCCGATTGCCGAATCAAATTTTAAGGCATTACCAAAAGGAGTAAATCGAATTGATAGTTATGAGGCAAAATGGATTTGGGATGATCCAAGTAACCCATTAGAGGCGATGATTTGTCCGGCGAAAATCAGTAATGATTTAAAAAATGAAATTGTAAACACCGCTAAAAAAGCGTTTATAACTATTGGCTGTCGCGATTGGGCCAGAATTGATTTAAGATTGGATGGTAAGGGTAAATTGTATGTTTTGGAAATTAATTGTCCGGTGGGACTACTACCGGATCTAAAAGAAAATTCAAAATTACCAAGATCAGCCCACGAAGCCGGGTTGAATTTTGACCAACTAATTGGCAAGATTATTGAGATTGCGAAGAAAAGGCTCAATCTCCCCTAGCCCCTCTTTGACCCTCCAGAGGCGGGCAGGCAAGAGGGGAAGAAATCAATGGTCGCGATTGACAATAAAATCGATGGCGGAATAAAGTTGTTGGCGGTATGGTTCAATTTTTATAAAGGCCATGTCCTGATCTAAGATTTGTTTGGCCTTTTGAGAAAATTCTGTCGCCAATAATTTAGCGTAATCAATTGTTTGATACTTTTTCATCAATTCTATAATGGTCAAAACATCGGAATCCGATTTTTGATATCTATTTTTTGATAATATGACAGTGATATCTTTTAGCTCGGAGGGGTTGACTGATCTAAGAAGATGAGCTAAGGGGATAGTCCGTTTTCCTTCGTAGATATCGTTATATTGTTGTTTTTTAAGACCAGAAAAGTCGGAAGTTAAATCCAAAACATCATCGATTATTTGATAAGCCCGCCCAAGGTAGCGTCCAAACAAATAAATAGTATTAAGTTCGGAATCGCTAGCACCAGCAACAATAGCTCCTAGACGCATCGGTCCTGAAATTGAGTAATAACAAGTTTTACTTTCCAGAATTAAAAAAACATCTTCATCAGTAATATCTAGTTTATTTTCCATAGTCCATTTGATATCGATGGTCTGACCCAAGGTAGTGCGGTTTAGAAGCTGATAAAATTCTTCGAATATCTTTTTGTTGTTAATGTCTCCGATAACTTTCCACATGATGACATGAAGAGCGTCACCGGCATTAATGGCGAGAGCGGGAGAAAACATTTTATGTAAGGCGGGCAATCCACGTCGTTGCTCGGAATCGTCTTCGATATCATCATGAATTAAAATCCATTCTTCAGAAAGTTGCATGGCGGCGGCGGGTAAAAGTGCAAGATCTATGGAAACACCCATAGATAAGGCGGTAGAAATCAATAATGATGGTCTAAGATATTTACCTAATCTTTTGGGATATTCTGAAATTAACTGATGTTGAAAATCAATTAAATCCTGGTATTCAGGATTAATCTGGCAATATTCCGCGAAAATTAGAGAGTTATCAACATATTTTTTGACAATTGGTGAGATTAAATCGCGATATTGACTTAAAACATTAAGAAAAGTATTCATGCGCGGTGCTTGGAACGGGGAATAATTAAATCGAAAGTGATAGGTGAGGAAACATAAAGGGCCTCAAAAGCCAGGACGGAAAGGTCGTGGGAACAGGGCATAAGACGGGTAACCCAGAAGGCAAAGACACCTAATAAAATGCCATTCCTAAAGCTGTTTTTAAAAGTATTTTTTGAAACAATGGCAATGATAGGTTCGGGAATGCCGGCTTTCCTGGCTTCGGCTGATTCTTCACGGTTGTGTTGAAAGCCGGAATAGAGAGCGGCAAAAAAAGTACAGACGGCAGTGATGATGTTAAAAGTGGTATTTTGGTGGGAGAGATCGGCAGTTAAATAGTAGAAGTGGGCCGAAGTAGGAAAATGACGAAGTAGGATGGTGGATAAAATAATTAAAGTACCAATAAAACTACCAATAATAATAATTAAATGGTTATAGCCAATGCGGTACCGGAGGAGGAGTTTGCTTTTAGATAACAGCGGTTTTAAGACACGCCAAAGGAGACGAAGGATAACAAAAAAACCAATCGGAATGGCCCAAAGTAAAAATATATACTGCCAACTGACGGCGGTAGTAGAAGTAATATCGATAAAGGGAAAATGAAAAATAACACCTTTTAGCGGATATTCAGGGTAAGGAATATAGGAATAGAGAAAGGCTTTATTAATGGGTGTACGATAAAATTCGAGTAAAAAGACCCGTCCAGCGGAGATAAAAGCAATAAAAAGGATAACAAAATTGATGATATAAAAAATGACTGAGGCATTACCCTTGCGGACATTGGTGTTAAGTAAAAATGATTGCTCATCCGATTTAGTCTTTTTAAGAGCGTGTTCAAAGGCTTTTAAATCAACATAAAAACGTTCGTAAAGAAAACGGAAGGGTAAAAAAAAGATGTTTTGAACGACTGAAACTAAA
>JAPLYY010000059.1 GCA_026395315.1 Candidatus Shapirobacteria bacterium
TAAACCGAAATTTAGGCTCTTTTGACATTAAACTTTTAGCCGAATTTGACGAGAGCATGCTAAAAGACATCGGATTTAGCAGCGAAGAAATGGATGACATTTTTAATGTCGAAACCGCGTTTGAAGAATTTGACCTCAAAAAGGAACTTGCCAAACTCGATATCCAAAATGTCACTATGAAAACGGGTGAAATCTGGCAGTTAGGCGACTCGCGTCTGATGGTCGGCGATTCCACCAAGAAAGAAGACGTTTTGAAGTTGATGGGTGAATCAAAAGCAGACATGTGTTTCACGGATCCGCCCTACATTCTTGATTATTTAAAAGGTAGGAAAAAAGACGATGGTTTCGGCGCCAAGAAAAACAGACGTTATATCGGCACCGATTCCCTCCCCGATAATTTTACGGAGTTGTGGATGGCCAATATTGCCAAAGTCCAAAAAGAAAACTTCTCGATTATCGTCTATGAGAACTGGAAAAACATTCGTACTATTTGGGACGAGATGGAAAAATATTGGAGGGTAAAAAATATGCTCGTTTGGCATCTACCTAACCGTAGCCAAGGGTTTTCTGCTAAGTACAAATTCTTCTCCAAACACGATATTGCCATGGTCGGAGCCTCGCCGGATGTCGACATAGAATTTAACATGGAACCCGAAACCGAAGGTCTTCAGGAGGAATATGAAACTGCCCTATTCGCGATTAAAGGTAAACCCCAATGGGAAGGATATAAAAAAGGAAAAAAAATTCAACCAACTGATTTTATAAGTTTTAACGCCTCCGATGAAAAAAGTTCGGGACAAGGCGTAATTTTTGGAACAAAGCCTCTCGAGATCTTAATTCCCTACATTAAAGTTCTCACCAGGAGAGACGATTTAATCATTGAGCCGTTCGGAGGCAGTGGCAGCACCTTAATTGCCGCCACCAAAATGAAACGCCGCTGTTACATCATGGAAAAATGCCCCACATATGCCGAAGTTATCAAAAAAAGGTGGGAAAAACTGACGGGGCTTAAAGGAGTTCTCTATGAAAAGCGTAGTTAGCGTACTCGAAACACTGAAAACAATGCCGACAATTTCATTTGCCTGCAAAAAAAATGGAGTAGCCCGTGCCACCTTTTATCGATGGGTGGCAAGATCTCCGAAAAATAAAAACCTAGCCGACGATGCCATTAGACAAGGTATCTATTACATGAACGATTTTGCCGAATCTCAAACTTTTGCTTTAATAAACGATAAGAATCTCAACGCCATAATCTTTTGGTTGAAACACAATCATCCCAAATATATTGAAAATAGATTAGCGCTTTCTCCTGAAGATCAGCAGAAATTAATTAAGGCAATCAACTCGACTAAGCAACTCAAGCTAAGTGAACTAGTTATCGACTGGATTGCTCAGGGAAAAATATCAAAATTTTTCGTTAATACTATAACTTCAATAAAGGACAAACTTAATGTCGAGAGAATTCAGAACAGAAGAGACGAGGACGAAGATAATCTTCGGGAAATCATAAAAAAAGGAAGGCAGTTAATTGAAACACAAGAAAATCTCCCCACTACTCCACAATCTCCGAAAGCTTTACCTTAAGTGCTTTAGCTATTTTCTCTAACATCTCTAGTGACGGAGTATTTCGGCCTTGCTCTACATAACCAATGTAAACTCTGCTCACACCAACTTTCTCGGCCAGTTCTTCCTGAGTTAATCCCTGATCGTGTCGGAATCCTTTGATTCTTTTACAAATCGTTTTGGTTAATTTTGCGTTTGTTCTCACACCAAAGAGTATTCAAATATGAGCAACCACTCTACTAAGCCAGACTTAGCAAATAGGCACGACTTAGCCTTGACTTTCTGCTAAGTTACAGTTAGCATTGTGTTGAATTAAAAATTAACCTAAGCATATGAAAAATTGGTTTATCAGACACAAAGTTTGGACTGGCGTAATAGTGCTGCTTTTGATTATCGGAGTAGCTAATACCATTGGTTATAACCAATCTGGTAATTCAAAATCACCCGACCAAAGTCCAGCACCCACAGCCACAGCCACACCTCAAATCACCAATACTCCAACCGCGGTAAAAAACCCAAACGCGATAACTTTAGACGATTTAGCTTTAGCGATCATGTTGGTTGACCCAAGTAACTCAAAAACCGATTTCACAGACGGCAAATACATTGTTTACTCCAAAGACGGTAATAGTAATATCACATTGTCCGGATCAAAAGATGACATTTCTGATATCGACCTTAATCTAAATCACCTCGATAAAAGTGAGATGACTGCTGATACTGGAGTTCAACTAGTTTCCGAATTAGTGAACGGTGCCATCCCTGAATGGAAAACAGCAGACACATGGCTTCAAAGTGCCTATAAATCATTTTCTACTTCGAAGGAAGATGCTCCGAGCAAAACCACAAAAATTGGAAATAAAACAATTACGATGACTTACAATGTGGGGTATTCTAGCCTTTATCTGACTATTTCGACGACAAATTAACCTCCCCTAATTCATCATCTGGACTTCCACAAAACCTGCGGTACAGTTGTGTCATGAATAAAAAAGAAAGTGGAAAGATACGAGAAAACGAACAAGTAAAGTACTGTCTTTACGCCCGCAAATCTACTGAATCTGACGAACGTCAAGCCATGTCAATTGATTCTCAAATCAAAGAAATGACCGATCTGGCAAATCGGGATGGATTGATAATTAAAGAAGTCCGCCAAGAAAGCCATTCTGCTAAATCATCTGGTCTTAGACCAGTTTTCAATCAACTTTTAATCGATATTAGAAACGGAGTTTTCAACGCCATCCTCACTTGGGCTCCCGACAGGCTGAGCAGAAACGCAGGGGACTTGGGGACGCTGGTGGATTTAATGGATCAGGGAAAGCTAGCAACCATTCGCACTTTTTCTCAATCGTTTTCCAATAATCCTAACGAAAAATTTTTACTGATGATTTTATGCTCTCAAGCCAAGCTGGAAAATGACAACCGAGGCATTAACGTCAAAAGAGGCCTTCGGGCTAAATGCGAAGCAGGATGGAGGCCAAATAAAGCGCCGTTGGGTTATCTGAATGTAATGAATAATAATCGGATTAGTTATGTGGTAATCGACAAAGAACGTGCGCCAATAGTTAAGCAGATGTTTACGAGAGTAGCCGAGAAAGGACAAAGTGGCCGGGTCATTAAAGCATGGTTAGACCAAATAGATTTTAGGACTCAAAGTGGCTGCAAACTCGCCATCAGTAAAGTCTATGAAGCTCTCAAAAAACCATTTTATTATGGCGAATTTGAATTCGGAGGCAAGACTTACAAGGGTAACCATGAACCGATTATTACCAAGGAATTATTTGATAAAGTTCAAAGAAGACTATTGGTACCACCCAAAGAATGGCATAAAAAATTATTTCCTTTTAGACAAATCTGTAAATGTGGAACATGCGGGGCGAGTATCACCGCCGAGGACAAATACAAAAAATTAAAATATGGCGGATTTAAGAAACACATATATTATCACTGTACCCGGTCGATCGATTACGATTGCGAAGAACCATACATCACTGAAGACGATTTAATCCAACAACTCATTGCCCAAATCGATAAAGTAAAAATCGATGAGAGTTTTTTAACCAAACAATTAAAAGAAGAAATTGAAAAATTCCACTCGCTAAGAGATCAAGTGCTTCATCAAGAATTTTTGACCGGAAACCTAAACCAATTTGACTATCCTCAAAAAGACCCACTCGATGTTGATATGGCTAAAGATTATTTGCTCCATGTGCTAAAGGCCGGATCTTCTGAAGACCGAGTAAAAATACTTTCGGCAATAAAAACAAAATTTATCCTTCACAATAAGCAAATTAGTATTATGTGATTTAGGTCCTCGAAAATATTCTGTAGGATCATCGTATCGAAATAGCTCGGTTAAACGATTTTGTTTTTTGGGAATTGATACAAATTCCAAATCGCCAATACTAAAATAAACTCCTTTTTCGGCCATATCCCATTGGTAATTATTTAATGGCTTGTGTTCGCTCACATTTATATAATGAATATCTGGATCAGCTGTAATGGCTATATCTAACATTCTCGGTAGTCCAACGAATTTATCTTTAAGTATTAAGTCATTATCTGTAATTTTGCTCCTCGGAAATTGTTTGAAACCATATAAAGAAAATATTGTATATCTGAATAAATGTAATACATTAAAATCGGATAATTTTGGTAAATTTGTTTTTTGATCAATATAATTATCGGATGATCTCTTAAAATGTGAAACTCCACTCTTATAGTGGTAACTGAACTCCTGTACATCTGATTCCATTCTTGATTCACCCACGACTTCACCTTTGCGACCATTAATTTCTGCCAAAAGCGGTATTCCCTTAAAATCAGGCAAAACCACTTTAACATAGTACTCGCCTTTGTAATCGATAGGATTACTCATGCCGCAAATTCTAAAATAATTGCCAAATTCATCAACGATAAGAACTCTTTTAATATCCAATTTGTTGTTCATTACAGGCTAATTCAACGAAAAATGTCACATTTTGATGATAATAGCCAACAGGTTAGGGGAAACTCGGTATATTGACCGGGTCGGTTAGAACTTTGAACGTTTGGCGGGTCCAATGGGATTCGAACCCACGATCTTCCGCGTGACAGGCGGATGTGCTAGACCGCTGCACCATGGACCCGGGCTCGCGGCACTGCTAATATATCAAAAAACTGTTCTATAATCTATATATGGCTTATTCAAATGCCCAAGTTTCCGAATATCTAACCAATATCGCTACTGCCTACGAAATCAAACACAAAACCCGTTTTCAAATAGTTGCCTACGAAAACGCTGCTGATACCATTTTAACCTATCCTGAGGATTTATATTCACTTTGGCTTAAAGATCCTAAATCCCTTGACAACATTCCCAATATCGGCCCATCTATTTTAAAAAAAATCGATTATCTGTTTAAAACCGGTAAACCATACCCCGCCCTAAAACCAGTTTTTGCCGGTATTCACCCAGTCGTTTTTACTTTTACCAAAATAAACAGTATTGGTCCGCTAATTGCTGAAAAACTGACCCAAAACCTCAAATTTCCTCATAACCCCACCAAAGCTCTTGATCAATTAGTTATCTATGCTCAAAAAAATAAAATAAAAAATATCCCAACTTTTGGCGAAAAATCAGAAGCGATGATTTTAGAAAATACTTTGGCTTTTTTAGGCCGAAAAGAACGTCTGCCTCTTAAAACTGCTCAGAATTTGGCCAAAAAAATTATTGATTATCTAAAAACAAAATTTCCCGATACCGAATTTATTCCCCTCGGTAGTCTCCGCCGTCAATCGGCTACCGTCGGTGATATTGACATCGCCGCCGCTTCCAATACCCCTAAACCTATTATTCAATTTTTTTTACAATATCCGGATACTATTCAAATTATCGCTTCGGGTAACAATAAAGCCTCCATTAGGTTAATTCATGACCTTCATATTGACTTAATGATTAAACCGTCCCGGAGTTTTGGTGCCTTACTTCAACATTTTACCGGCTCCCGCCAGCACAATATTCTCCTCCGTAAGCATGCTCTTAAACTGGGGTTCAGTTTATCGGAATATGGCATTAAAGATTTAAAAACTAAAAAAATCCATAGATTCGCCGACGAAAAAACTTTTTATAATTTTCTTCATTTAAATTTTATTCCCCCGACTGATAGACTGGGGGAATTAGAATTGGAAAAATATAAACTCAATTAAAAACATCAAAATAAGTTAAAATCCATCATGGCAGAAAAATTCAATTCAGAACCGGAACTGATTCTCAATAGCGTCCATTTCTGGGGAGAGAATAAAGCCTTTTTTGATCCACAAACCAACGAAAGACAGTTAATTATTACCGGTACCCCGGAAGGGGCTGGCTTTGTTGCCGGCCAAAACCGCCTCGACAACTGTCTTAATCAGCCGGATACTGCTTTCGGCCAGATATATACCGGAAGTTATTTGCGAACTATTTACCAATCATCTGAAGATATGAAAAAACTTTTTTCAGAATTAAATAAAAAGGTTAATGGTGCTCAAGTTGATGTTTTAGCCTACTCATTTGGTGTTCAAAGTTTTGCCGAATTTGTTGGAGTCAATCCTGAATATCACCAAAATATCCGTTCTGTTGTTTTAGTCTCTCCGTCAATTGGTGGAAAATCAATTCAAAACAGTTTCTTTTTTATGAAACCTCTTTACCCAAATCCCACAGAATATCTTCGAAAAGTATCTCCTTTATTTAAAAAATTAACAGCAGAAAAAAAACTTGTCCTGGTGACCGCTTCGCACGATGAATATGTTAATAACCAGTTTGTTACTAACACTTTTAAGCAACAATTCCCTGATATTGAAATACGTACTCGCAATGGTACTCACGCCATTAACGCCGATGACGTTAAAACCGCTTTTGATTTAATAAAATAATATATCATTATATGTTACAATAAATCATGCCATATCAATACTCTCCCGAAAATCCCCTTATGACAGATTAAAGAAGTCGAAGAATTTCGAGTTTTTACCCCCGTGTCCGATGATTTTGTCCGCTGCAACCAAATCTGCCGAGGTCCCAAAATCCCTAAAACTTGGAATCATTGTATTGGAGCAACCGCTGCTCGCCAGATCCCCCTTCTAAATTACACCGAAATTTCAGAATCCGAGTTGATACCAATATGCGGTCTTAATAACAGATATTGTATCAGATTATCAACACCTCTAGAAAAATGTTTCGGTAAATAACCAAAACTAAAGTGATATAATTTAATTAATATGATTTACGCAATAATAATCCTCATCGTCCTGGCTATCTATTTAGTCTCTTTCTTCAATGGTCTTAAAACCTCTGAAGTCCAAATAACCGCTTCTATCCAGGAAATCGGCAACCAACTCAAACGTCAGGCCCAGCTGATTCCTTCTCTGGTCGATTCCGTCAAAGGTTATCTAACGCATGAAAAAGGTATCTTTGACGAGCTAACCGCTGCCCGTAAATCAATCGATACTGCCGTTGCCTCTCAAAATCCCAAAGAAATTGACCAGGCTCAAAATTTGATCAATAAAGCTTTAGGATCATTAAAAGTCGTTGTTGAAAGCAACCCCGAAATCAAAGCTGCCGGTTTAGTTTCCGATCTGATGAATGAACTGCGCGACACCGCCGACAAAGTCATGTACGCCCGCCGAACACTGATTGACCTCTCTGCCGACTTCAACATCAAAATTTCCACTATCCCCGGTATTTGGCTAGCCCCAATGTTTGGATTCACTAAAAAAGTTGGTCTGGATACTCCCGTCTCCGGTGAATTTTTAAGTGTTTCTTCAGCCGAAACCGCCACTCCTAAAGTAAATTTGTAATGGTCAACATCTACGAACAAATTGCCGGTAATAAGCGTCGTTCTGCATTTATAATTATATTCTTTGTAATATTTATTATAGCCGTATCATACGGTATATCTTATGCTTTCAATGTTCAGGGTCTACTGCCGGTTGCCATCATCTTTTCCATCGGTTCCTCCTTGGTTAGCTATTTTGCCGGTGATAAAATTGTTCTTTCTTTGAATCATGCCATTCCGGCATCACGCCAAGATTATTTTGATTTCTATACCGTTACCGAAAATTTGGCTCAAGTCGCTCAAGTACCTACACCAAAAATATATGTCATCGAATCTGATGCTATGAATGCCTTTGCTACCGGCAGAGATCCGGAACATGCCGTTGTTTGTGCTACCACCGGTCTATTGGCAAAACTTAACCGCACTGAGCTGGAAGGAGTGATTGGCCACGAATTGTCCCATGTTAAAAACTTCGACATCCGCTTAATGACCATCGTTTCCATTCTTATTGGCACCCTGTCAATTCTCATCAATATGTCCTGGCACATTCGTCGTGGTGATAACGATAATAAAAACAGCGGTATTTTTATGATAATCGGCATCATTTTAGTTATTTTTGCACCGTTAATCGCTCAATTAATCCAATTAGCCATTTCCCGCCGCCGCGAATATTTTGCTGATGCCGGTTCAGTTATGCTTACCCGCCAGCCTAGCGGTTTAATTTCAGCTCTCAAAAAAATCTCAGTCGATCCCAATATCCTTAAAACCGCCTCTACTGCGACCTCATCACTCTATATAAACAACCCATTTAAAGGCAACAAAATCGCTTCGCTTTTTTCCACTCACCCGCCTATTGAGGATCGCCTCAAAGTCTTGAAAGAAATGATGTAATTTGTTATATTGTATACAAATGTCAGTAAGCGATAAAGAACTAAAAGCTCAAATTTTATTAACACCCCGAGGCCTGAAACTGATACAAGACGGTGAAAATTTCATCCCCGTCGACATCCAAAACCTTCCTGATTTTCAAAATGTTGCCATTATTGTCCGAAAACAAGATATCACTGTTAACCAGCAACCACTTACTGATAAACCACTTTCAGCCTCATTGTCAGTCGAAATTAAAAACACCAACTCAAATGGCAATACTTTGGTTGAAACCCGAGCTAACCCCCATGTTTTAAGATATCGGTTTATCATCAACAACCAAGGTTTGATTGTTTCCACAATCGCCCTGATTGATCCCTGAAACTATATCAAAGCCCTCGAAGGGATGATGTAATCTCCGCAAATTTTTTTTTGATTCACTTTATTAGACTTTAGACTTTAGACTTTTACGTTTATACTTTCTCAATGTCCGATTTTGTTCACCTTCATCTTCATACTGAATATTCCCTCCTCGATGGCTTGACCAAAATCAAAAAACTGGTTACTACTGTCAAAGAAATGGGTATGACCGCCTGTGCTATCACCGATCACGGCAATATGTATGGCACCATTGAATTTTATAAAACCTGTCTCAAAAACGAAATTAAACCGATTATTGGCTGTGAAATTTATACTACGCCCGGTTCCCGTTTAGACAAAACTGCCTCCAATCGCAAAGTTAATCATTTAATTTTATTAGCCAAAGATTCAAAAGGCTATAAAAATTTAATGAACTTAGTTTCTTTATCCCATATGGAAGGTTTTTACTACAAACCCCGAATTGATTGGGAATCAACCGCCCAAAAATATCAAGCACTTTTCAAAGATGATTATTATTTGGAAATTCAGCGCCATGAAATCAAAGAACAAGATAAAGCTAATATTGATCTAATCAAACTTAGCCGTGAATTGGGTATTCCATTAGTTGCCGCCTGTGATTCCCACTACATTAACAAGGAAGATGCTTTTGGCCAGGACGTTTTAGTCATGATAAATACCCAAACTACCATAAATTCTCCAAACAGATTGTCCATGTATGAATCCCCCGATTACTACGTTAAAAGTCCTGAAGAAATGAATTCTCTTTTTGCTGATTACCCCGATGCCATTGCCAACACCGTTAAAATCGCCGCCAAATGCAATTTGGAAATTGAAATTGGCAAATGGTATTTTCCTCAATTTAAGCTACCGGCTGGAATCACCCCCGAGGATCAACTAAAAAAACAGGTTTTTGATTCGGCTCTTGAACACTACGGCAAAATCTCCACGGAAGTCAAAGATAGACTTGATTACGAACTCGGAATTATCTGTCCCAAAGGATATGCTAATTACTTTTTAATTATGCGTGATTTTATTGCTTGGTGTGAGCAAAACGATACCGCCACCAACACCCGGGGTTCCGCCGGCGGTTCACTCGTATCCTTTGTTTTAGGTATCGTCTCCGTCGACCCACTGATTTATCAATTGCCTTTTGAACGTTTTTTAAACAAAGATCGCCCCTCACCTCCCGATATCGATCTTGATGTCGCCGACGACAAGCGCCAGGAAATGCTTTACCATATCGCCGATCAATACGGTCTGGATGCTTTTGCTCAGATTTGCACTTTTGGCCGAATGATGGCCCGCGGGGCTGTTCGGGATACTGCCCGGGTTTTAGGCTACGAATATGCCATCGGCGACAAAATCAGTAAATTAATTCCCCTGGGTTCTCAAGGTTTTCCCATGAGTATCGACAAAGCCCTCAACACTACTCCTGATCTCAAAGAACTCTACAACCATGATCCCGACACTAAAAAAATCCTCGATACTGCCAAACAGATTGAGGGTTGCGCCCGCCATATTTCGGTTCACGCCTGTGCCATCGTTATTTCCCCCACTACCATCAATAACTTTTCTCCAACCCAAATTGAAGCCGGCGGCGATAAAATCATTACCCAATATGAAATGCACGCTGCTGAAGACGTTGGTTTAATTAAATTTGACATTCTCGGAATTCGCAATCTTTCTTTTCTGGGACAATCGGTTCTCAATGTTAAAAAAACTAAAGGCATCGATATTAATCTTCGTAAAATTCCTCTGGATGATAAAAAAACCTTTACCATGCTTTCCCGCGGCGATACCATGGGTGTTTTTCAACTTGCCGGTGAAGGAATGACTAAATGGCTTAAAGAATTGAAACCTTCCCGGATTGACGATTTAATGGCCATGGTCGCTTTATATCGTCCCGGACCCATGGCCATGATTCCTGAATACATTGCCCGTAAAAACGATCCCTCCAAAATCTCTTATTTTGACCCCAAAATGGAAAAATACCTTAAAAAATCTTACGGTTTGCTGGTTTACCAGGATGATTGTTTGTACACTGCCATCGAACTGGCCGGCTACGATTGGGTCACTGTCGACAAGTTTAGAAAAGCCATCGGTAAAAAAATCCCCGAAGAAATGGCCGCTCAAAAAGAAAAATTCATTACCGGTTGTATCGCTAATGGTTATACCCCCCAAAAAGCTACCGAAATCATGGGCTACATCGAACCTTTCACTTCCTACGGTTTTAACAAAGCCCACGCCGCTTCCTATGGCATGCTGGCTTATCGCACTGCCTACATGAAAGCCAATTATCCAGTGGAATACATGTGTGCTCTACTAACTGCCGAAGCTGATGATATTGAAAAGATAGCTGACGGTATTGAAGAGTGCCGCCATTTAGGCATTATTATTAACCCCCCTGATATTAATAAATCCGACAAAGGTTTTAGTGTGGAAAAGTCAGCCGAATCACTCGAAAAAATGGCTGTCCGGGTTGGTATGTCCGCCATTAAAAATGTCGGCGGTGTAGCTATCAATTTAATTATCGAGGAAAGAAATCAAAATGGTCCTTTCAAAAGTTTTACCGATTTTTGTCTCCGGGTTAGTGGTTCTAAAGTCAACAAAAAAGTTTTAGAGAGCTTAATCAAGGTAGGTGCCTTTGATAATTTCGGCGAACGCAATGCTATTATAGTCGGTATCGACCAAGTAAAAATTCTTTGTGATAAGCAAAATCATAAAACCAGCTCCGGCCAATTCGGTTTATTTGACGGCGATGAATCCCAATCTAAAATCACCGACATTGCTGATAAATTCCTTTCGGTTACTCCCATGTCGGAAAAAGAAAAATTGTCCCTAGAAAAACAGCTCCTCGGTATCTACGTCACTGAAAATCCAATTGCTAAAATGCTATCCCATTTCGCCGACACCACCCTAATAAAAATTGCTGATATTTTGGAAAAAGAAGCTAACACTACCGTCAAATTTGTCGCCGTCATTAGTCACTTAAAAGAAATCCGTACCAAAAAAGATAATTCTAAAATGGCCTTTTTGTCTCTTGAAGACGAAACCGGTGAAATCGAAAGTGTTGTTTTTCCCCGGGCTTTTACCGAATTTGGCAACTTTCTCGGTGAAAACAAAGCCATTTATCTTGAAGGCAAAGTTAGTCTCCATGATAAGGAAAAATCAATCCTAATTAATGTCATTTCTGATAAATTACCGGAAAACTCTTCCCGTTTCGATTTCATCATTGAAATTCCCCTTGGCACCACTCAATCCCAACTCATGTCCCTTAACCAACTGCTTAAACTTAATCCCAACGGCCATCGTGGCCTGATTGTTTTAGCCAACGGCAAAAAAATTCCCATACCGTATGGAGTTAAATATAACGCCTCCCTCCAGGACAAAATCACCCAGATTTTAACCAAATAGTTTTCTTATTATTGCTAACCCTACCCATTTAATATAAAATACCCAAGCTATGTCCATAAAATTTACATTTCAAGACAAAGAATACTCTGTCGGTGATACCGTCAAAGTCAATTACAAAATCAAAGAAAAAGACAAGGAGAGAATCCAAGCTTTTGATGGCGTAATTTTATCGGTTACCGGCCTTGGTGAAAACAAAAACTTCACCGTCATGAAAAAAGCCAGTGATGGTGTCAACGTTGAGCGTATTTTTGTCGTCAATTCACCCTGGATTGACTCCATCAAAAAACTTCGCTCTCCCAAAACTAAAATCCGCCGGAGTAAACTCTATTACCTTCGTGATCCCAAATCTCGAAGCGTTTAACAATCTGGGTCCTTTCAGCCAAAGGCTGACTGTCCTTTGGACGAAGCTCAGTGGTAGATCCGCCAACTGGCGGACTTTTAAGCAATTGGGCCGAAGATAATTTTAACAATTTGGGTCCTTAGCTCAGTGGTAGAGCAGTTGCCTTTTAAGCAATTGGTCGCGAGTCCGATCCTCGCAGGGCCCACTCTAATGTCACTCTATGGACTAATCATTGGCATCGCCATCGTTATCGGTCTCGACTATTTCCAAAAGCATAGCCATCTCAAGTATTTTCCCTATCTATTGGTATTAATTTCTCTAATCGGTGCCCGTGCTTATCATGTTGCCGATAATTGGGCATTTTATTCTCAAAACCCAATTCTGATTCCCCAAACCTGGAACGGGGGACTAGGCATTTTTGGCGCCATCATTTTTGGTCTTGTTTTTAGTCTTTTGTATTCATTCATAAATCATATTTCATATGTCATACTTCTTGACTCCATCACTCCCATTCTTCCTTTGTGTCAAAGCATCGGCCGCCTTGGCAACTGGGTCAACCATGAAAATCCCATTTGGTGGCCCGAAGCCATTCTCGATCTAATTCTATTTTTTATTATTAAAAAATTTCCCCAAAACCCCACTGCCAAATATTTTATCGGTTATGGCCTCATCCGTTTTGTCACCGAATTCTGGCGCCATGACACCTGGGTTGTCAGTACTATAAAAATCGGCCAATTAATCGGACTAATTTTTATAATTATCGGATTTTTAATTCTTCACCGCCATCAATCCAAAATGTGACTCCTGGGGGAAAAAGTTTATCCGCCTCTGGTGGAAACCCGCGATTATCGGCCGAGGCCGATGTCCTAGGCAATAATTAGATTAATAAATTCTCTGCCTATTCCTGTTTTCAAATATTTTTCCAATATCATCGACTCAGATCGATCTTCACATATTTGAACAAAAATAAGGTCAAAAGGACCCCAACGGTCATTCTCATGTTCAAACAACCTTCTTTCCAAGTTATTCGTTTGACCTTTGTAAATTTCGCCTGATTTACAGCTTTTTATTACATATACAAAGTACATGTGACTCCTGGGGGAGTCGAACCCCCGATTACCTGGATGAAAGCCAGGTGTCCTAGGCCACTAGACGAAGGAGCCAAATTGTTAAATCTAGAGAACCAGATTATCAGCCGAAGGCTGATGTCCTAGGCCACTAGACGAAGGAGCCAAATTGTTAAATCTAGAGAACCAGATTATCAGCCGAAGGCTGATGTCCTAGGCCACTAGACGAAGGAGCCATTACGCTGGATAATATTTTACCATATGATTACTATCTTCCATGGCGACAACCAAGAACTCAGTCGTACCGCTTTTGTCGACGCTACCGATAAACTAACTGGTTTTGATATTTTGCAGGTCGATGCCAAAACCGCCGATGACAATCAGATTTCCCAATTTCTTAACAGTCTTAGTTTTATTTCCGCTTCTAAAGCCATTTGTTTTACCAACTTTTTTTCTATCCCCAAAGCCAAGCTCGATAAAATAATTAAAGTTATCAATTCCTCTGATTCAAATGTCCTTATCTGGCAAGATAAACAATTAACCCCAGCCCAATTGAAACTTTTACCCCAAGCTAAGGTCGAATTATTTAAAGCCGACAATATCATTTACCTTTGTCTTAACCAAATTAAGCCCAAAAATCTGGTCAAATTTATTTCCTATTATCACCAAGTTATCGACAATGGCCTTTACGATCTGTTGCTTTATATGTTAAAAAATAACCTCCGCCAAAAACTCACTTCCTACTCCTCATTTAATCCCGACCTGCTTAAAAAAACCTATCTCCAGTTAATTGAACTTGATTACCAAAATAAGTCCGGTAATCTGGCTATTGCCAAAGAAATCGCCCTGGAAAGGCTAATGATTAAACTCCTCTCCTAGTTCTGCTATAGTTATTATAATGTCCCAAACTATAGTTAAACCTTGGGGTGAAGAAATTATTCTCACCGAATCGAATCTACCTTATTCCGGGAAAATTCTCAAAGTTAAAGCCGGTTTACGTTTGTCGCTTCAATATCACGATCAAAAAACCGAAACTCTGACCCTAATTTCCGGTGAAGCCAGAATTATCATTAACAAAACCACTCAACCCATGGTTATCAATCAAGGTTATACGATTTTACCCAAAGATATTCATCGCGTTGAAGCCGTCACTGATTGTGTAATTTTTGAAGTCGCCACCCCCGAAGTTGGCACTACTTTTCGGCTCGAAGATGATTACCACCGATCTG
>JAPLYY010000094.1 GCA_026395315.1 Candidatus Shapirobacteria bacterium
ATATACCCGGCCTCAATTGGTTGTTGATCATAATCTTGCCGTTTTTTTTCGTTTTTGTTTAATCCATTAACTGCTACTGGCTGTGGTACCCCGTTTTTCATATACTTCTCCAATAAAAAATTAGTAGCCTTTTTAGCAATCTCTAAACTTTTTTTATCATTTCGAACTCTACCCCTTTTCCACAAGGCCCAGGGTATTGCCGCATTTCCATAAGTTAGCTTATTCTCAAACCACCGCCAATCTCCCTCTTCCTTAAAAGATTTTAACAACTTATTGACTAATCTATCTTCCAATTTATTCTCTTTACTCTCAGTTAATCCCAATATTAAATATGCCATTGATCTTAAATATTTCCAGCCCTTGGCCCTTTCCAAAATTATATTTAAAATTATGTCTTTCTTTTGATTTGTTATTTTTGATTCCAATAATGCCCATGCCACCATTCCCAACCCGTCTTCGGAACACTCTTTTGTTATATCTGGTTCAATTCCATTTTCTTTGTCATAATAATATTGATAAATTTTGCCGTTTTTGTCCAAGGCCTTAATCATAAATTCAAAATAAATATTTATCAGGTTTTCTTCTCCAAAAGCTTCTGCCACCAACAACGCTCTGGCCTGATCCTCAATGGCATAACCAAATTCTGGATTAAATTTATCCAATTCACCATGCTGATATATTCCCCATTTTGACGTTAGCTGTTTTATCTTCTTTAGTCGGTCAATGAATTTATTTTCGATCATTTATTTTATATTTTTTGATTACCGTTTCAAATATATCCAAATGTTGTAAAGCCACCGCCGACCAGGTCATAAAACGTCCATATTCATAAGCTCTCTTTTGCATAACAATTCTTTTATCCTTATTTTCATACAAATCAATTACCGCCTTAGCTATAGCCTTACTGTCTCTAAACGGCACTAACATACCTCTTCCGTTTGCCAATACCTCCTTGGCATAACGATAAGGTGTCGATATACATAGTTTGCCAGCTCCGACGGCATATGCCAACGCTCCGGATGATGACTGTTGTGGGTCAAGGTAAGGAGTGATATAGACATCCATCGTTTGTAGCCAAACAATTAAATTTTCTGTCGGTACATATTTATTAATAAATCTAACGTTTTTCTGAATCCCTAATTTTTTCACTTTCTGTTTTAGCCAATTCCGGTATTTTTCACCAACTTCAGCCAATATTCCCGGATGTGTTTGGCCAATGGCTAAATACAATACTTCCGGTATTTTTTTCGCTATTTCCGCCACCGCTTCAATCGTATATTCCAATCCCTTATTTTCAGAAATCAGATTAATATTACCCAAAACAAATCGGCCCCCAAGACCCTTATCCTTTTTAAAACGATCGGGAAAAGTAAACGGTAAATCCGGCGTTCCATGGGGAATGGCTACAATTATTCTCCTTTCTACCCCATAATCGGTAACTAACTTTTTTATACTCTGCTCCATCATTACCGTTACCCCCGAAGCCAGTTGACATAATTTTGTTAGAACTTTTCCATAGTTACTTTTCGGGTCTTCGGGAATAGTATGACAGGTAATTACTACCGGTTTATTAATAGCTTTCATAAAAGCAATAAGATACTCACCACAATTTCCACCAAAAATACCAAACTCATGTTCAATCATGACCGCATCAGCGCAGGAATTATTAATATATTTTGCTGCCTCCAGATAACTATTTAAATTTTCTTTCTCAATTCTATATTTAACCTCCCAGGGGAAATCCGGATTTTCTCCCGGCTTAACCACTGCCATAACTTCTGCCAAGGCATAAGGATTCAACATATTGATGGCATTGGTTACATCTTTGGTGAATGTCGCTATACCGCATTTTTGAGGAATATATGTCGAAACATATATTACCCTGATCGATTTTCTTTTACTACTCAATTTTTTTATAAGAGCGTTCATTCTGAATTATCTTTTAAATTGTTAATCAATTCCTTCATTTCAATTTTCTTATACCCGATTCTTTTATCTCCAGCACCATAGTAAATTTTCAAAGTACGCCATTGGCATCGAGACCAAGGCTCACACCGCCGGTGATGGCGAAGGTCTTGGAGTTACCGCCGTTGAGGCCGGTGGAGATGTCGAATTCGACGTCGAGGTTGCTGTTGCGGAGGCGGACGGTGAGGCCGTCGGTTTCGGCGGAGGTACCGTTGATGCTGACGGTGGCGTTGCGGCCGTAGTCCTTGCCGTCGTTGTTGCCGTCTTCGTCGGTGGTGGCGAAGGTG
>JAPLYY010000062.1 GCA_026395315.1 Candidatus Shapirobacteria bacterium
CGTTGTTAGCCAAGGTATTGAAAGCCGAGATCATTTGGATTTGGGTAACAGCAAAACCTTGACCAAAGGCGGCGGTGGCAAAGTCGATATCCGGCCAATTACTTTTGAGGATAGGCCGGCTTTCACCAGAGAGATCAATACCGGTTTTCCGGTCGAAGTTTAGCAGATGATAATAGGTCAAAAAGTTAGTTAGACCTAATCGGTCAATAATATAACTCATGCCGATATTATCGGAATTAGTGATGATATCGTAGATAGAGGAATTAGGGTGGACTGATTTGTCCCAGTTGGTGATAGTGAATGGTCCGATGACCCGGGGTTGAGAGCAACCAGTACAAACAAAAGATGAATCGACAGAATGAGAATTAAGGGCCATGGTAAGAATTAGGGGTTTAATAATACTTCCCGGTTCGTATAAATCGGCTACCATGGGGTTGAGAGTAGCTGAAGGGGTAGCTGAAGTATAATCAGCCATGGCGAGAATGGCACCGGATTCAGAAGACATAACAATGATAGAGCCCTTATCAGCGGAGTATTTGGTAACGCCTTCCTGAAGAATGGTCTCGATTTTGTTTTGAATAATCGGGTTGATGGTAATATTTAGGTCACGGCCGTTAACCGGCGGACTGGTCCAAATTTTATTAGTAAGAATAGTTTGGCCAATAGCATCTTTAGAGGACCAGGAAAATCCAGCCCTACCTTGAAGCTGTTTTTGGTAATAGGTTTCTAAGCCACTAATGGTATATTTAGCGAAATCCGGATATGGGTATTCCCGTTTAAACCCCGGAGTAAATGACAGATTAAGAGAATTTAATTTTTCCTTTTCATCCAGAGAAAAAATGGAATTTAAGGTAATCCATTTGTTTGACTCCTGAGAGGAAAATTTATCCAGCAGAGCTAAGTCGGACGGTTTTAAATCGGGTTTGACGATTTTAATTTTGTTTATTAGTGTGGGAATATCTTTTAAATTAGGTTTGTAGAGTGATAAATAAAAAATCGGTTGGTCATAAGTGAGCTGGTCGCCAATAGAGTCAAAGATATTACCGTTTTGGGCTTGGATTTTATCGGTTTTATAGAGTTGAAGAATTAATTGCCGTTTTATCTCATCGGATTTGATAATTTGCCAATAAAACAGGCGGACTAAAACTAAAAAAAAAGTTAAATAAATTGAATAAATAATGGTTTTGGTGCGGTTAGGGTTCATGGAGAAAGGTTCTGGATATTAGTAATAGGTTGGAGTTCCGGGAAATCAGTTGGTTTGATTCCGGTGAGAGATAAATAGTTTGAGAGCAGGGCTTGTTGTTGGAGGCGAAGTTTGTTTTGTAAAGTTTGATTAGTTTGGAAGGTACTGTTGTATTCGACGATAAGTTGGGAAAAATAAAAAGAAAAAGCAATGGAACTGACGAAAGCAATGACGGCAATGAATGACAAAATTTTATAAGGCATTAATCTATTCTATACGACCGGAGAATGGCTGATCTAGAGAGAGGATTGCGGTGGATTTCGGCGATTCCGGGACGAATTGGTTTGGGAGTGAGGTTGGTAACGGAATGGGTTCGGATAAACTGTTTGACTAATCGGTCCTCGCCGGAATGGAAACTTATAATGGAGATAATACAATTCGGATTAAGTTTTAACGATGATTCGAGAACAGATTTTAAATTGACATATTCCTGATTAACAGTAATCTTTAAGGCTAAAAAGACTTTGGTAGCTGGATGAATTTTAGTTTTTAAATGATGAGATTGATAAACTTCGGTAACAATATCAGCTAAACGTTTACCAGATTTAATAGGTTTAAAATGTCTGGAAGAAATTATTTTAATGGCAATCGGTTTGGCTAATTTTTCTTGAGTTGTTTTAGAAAAAAGACGGGTAAGTTGATCTTGGTCGTAGGTGTTGACAATATATTCAGCGGTGATATCTTCGGAGTCTGGATTTAGACTCATATCAAGTGACTCGGTATCATTAAAAGAGAATCCCCTACCGATGGCTAATTGTTGATGACTATTTAGACCAAGGTCTAGTAAAATGCCATTAACCGGTAGGTTGTTAAATTGGGACATTTGAGTAAAGTTACCTAAAATTGGGTGAAAGTTTTTATCAAGTTTGAGGTCTCTGATTCGATCGGTGGCGAGATTTAAATAGTAGGGATCGGCATCTAATCCGTAAACGATGCCGCCAAGTTTGAGGATTTCAATAGTGTGGCCGCCGTGACCGAGGGTGCCATCAAAATAAATGTGGCCTGGTTTAACATCAAACAAATCAATGACTTCTTTAACCAAAACAGGTTGATGAAAGATCATGGAGCATTAAGATAATCGCCGACGAGGTCGGTAGTTTTTTTGGTGACAGTAGCCGGGGTAATACTTGAAAATTTAGAAGTGTTAGCTGAACTACTGAAGACAGAGTAAATATTTTGATAGTTTTTAAGCAAAACTATAAAACCTGTTCCAGTTGGAGTAGTTTTGATAGTTAAATTTTCAATTGGTAAAGTTAATTCTTTTGATTTTTTAAGATCGACAATTGATTTGAGAGTGAAAGGAGCTTCGTAGGTAGCTACCTGGTTATCGGTGGTAATAAAATTTAAAGAAATTGTACCGCCAACTACTCCGGCATCGTAGTTGTATTTACAGCCGTTGGTACAACTTTCGGTGCC
>JAPLYY010000124.1 GCA_026395315.1 Candidatus Shapirobacteria bacterium
ACGGTGTGCGCTCAGAATGGGATATAGGGAAAACAGTGATGTATTTGACTGTTTCGGAACATAGAATATTTCACGAAAGAAGAGGTATTTTGTTTGATTCAAAACAGGATTATGATGAGGCGGCAGCAATGGAGAGTCGGATGAGTTTCCGACAAAAACAGGAATATAAGGCGATTAAGAGTAATCAACAGTCGATTAAAAGAATTGATCAGGAAATATTAAGAAGAGACAAAGAATGGTTCGGGGAATGTTAGAATAGGAAGTTAATTAAATTAAATAAATTATGTTTGATAAAGCAAAAATGTTGGCGCAGGCTTTTAAATTAAAGAAAGCGGTGGAAGAGGAGATGATTGAGTTGGAAGAAAACGGCATTGTGATAAAAGTGTCAGGGGACCAGAAGATTAAATTTTTGTCGGTTAACGGCATGGAAAATAAAATGTTGGTGGAGGTGGTCAATAAAGCGATGAAAAAATCACAGGAAGCAGCGGCCAAGAAAATGAAAGACATGGGTGGACTAGATGGTTTATTTTAGGGTATGGCAAAATTACCACGGGCAGTAACAGAACTGGTCAATAATTTGGAAAGGCTGCCGGGGATTGGACCGAAAAGCGCCACCAGATTGGCGTTTTATTTACTAACCACTCCGGAAGAATATGTGGCCGGATTGGCTGATTCAATAGTTAAAATTAAAAGTCAGGTAAAGATTTGTCAGAAGTGTTGGTCGGTAGCGGAGGATGATATTTGTGAAATTTGTCAGGATAAAGCTAGAGACAAAAATCTAATTTGTGTAGTCGAGCGGGTAATTGATATGGTGGCACTGGAAAATGTGGGTGGATATAACGGGGTTTATCATGTTTTGGGCGGAGCGATAAATCCATTAGAACACGTGGGGCCGGAAGATTTAAAAATTGGGGAATTGATAGACAGAATAAGAGATGAGGATACAGAAATTATTCTGGCGACGAATTCGACGATGGAGGGGGAAGCGACGGCATTGTATATCAAAAAGAAACTCGAAAATCTAAACTCTAAATCCCAAATTAAAATAACCAGAATCGGGAGTGGGTTGCCGATTGGAGCGGATCTGGAATATGCGGATCAGGCAACCCTAGCCCGAGCCATGGAGGGGAGAAGGGAAATATGACAAGGGGGAGTAAAATAAAACTATGACGGATTCAATACCAAAAAAAGTAATTCAGCAGTTAGGACAAATAGGGACGGAGACGATGGAGAAAGCGGTGGAAAACGCGGGAAAAGCCGGTCACGACATTATTACTGGGAAAGAGTTATTGGGGCTGACACCGATGAATGCGGGAGAATACGATCAGAAAAAAGTTAAGGATGAGGAAGATAAACAAAAAAAGATAGATGAACTAAAACAACCAGCGGTGCCGGGCAGAAATGTGGAGGGGGAGATAAAACAGGTGAGAGACGAAAAGAAACAAAAAGAGGAGGAAGAAGAGAGAATAATGTTGGAAAATGTCAAAAGACAAAGGGAAGAGGAAGAAGCAGAGAGAGCCCAAATGACGGAAGTTCCGGGGAATGCAAAACGGGAAGCGGCCAAACAGCAATTTGTTCCCGGACCAAAGAAGAAAACGCCGGATCCATCGCAAATGTCGCAAACAAGTGAGTTTAAAGGAAAGATTGATTAAATCTCAATCCCTCTAAATCTCCCTTTGACAA
>JAPLYY010000088.1 GCA_026395315.1 Candidatus Shapirobacteria bacterium
ACGGTTCAACTCCATCGGCGATAATAAAAACGGCCGAGCGAATATGGTCGGCGATTATCCGAAAAGGTTTATTAATTGGTAGAGACGTTCCGCGGAACGTCTCTATTGAATCATATTTTTTATTAGAGACTTCTTCAATTTTTTTAATGATCGGTTGCCAAATAGCGGTTAAGTAGTCATCAGTAAAACCCGAAATTACAGCTAAAGTCCGTTCAACTCCCATACCAGTATCAATATTATTTTGGACTAATTTTTCAAATTTTCCTTGATTGTTTTTAAAATATTGAATTAAGACGTCATTCCAAATTTCCAGATCATTAAAAAACATCTCTGTATCAGAACCACAAGGACCGGTGATGCCGGGCGGCCCCCACCAATTATCTTCTAGGTAACTTATATTTTCTTTTTGGATACCACATTTTTCCCAAACTGAGGCACTAAATTCATCCTTGGGAGATTCTTGGTTGCCAGCGAAGCAAGTGACAGATAATTTAGATTTGTTTAAATTTAAATATTTTGTTAAAAACTCATAACTAAATTCAATGGCTTCTTTTTTAAAATAATCTCCCAGAGACCAGTTGCCGAGCATTTCAAAAAAGGTGTGATGGTAAGTGTCACCAACTTCTTCGATATCACCAGTGCGGATACATTTTTGAACATTAGTTAGACGACTACCGCTAGGGTGTTTTTTACCTAAAAAATAGGGCACTATCGGTTGAATGCCAGCAGATATAAAAAGGGTGGTCGGGTCGTTTTCTGGCACTAGCGAGGCAGAGGGAATTTCGACGTGACCTTTGGAGACAAAAAAATCGACAAAAAGTTTTTTTAATTCACGAGCATTCATGGGTGAATTATACTATAGATGATGGTAAGATCGTTTATAGTGGAAGTATTAGAAAAATACTGCAATGAAAAGCAATAATTTGATCATGGATTTAAACCAAAAACTGGAAAGATCACGAAGCACTGAGAGTATAGATTTTTCAAAATATCAATCTATAAATAAATTTGACTCACTTATCAAAATTGAATCCACTGAAAAGATGCTTGTTGAACCAAATTGGATGGTTTCGGAAAGCTATGAAGGTAGTGTGTATGCCGACTATATTTCTGAACATCCTAATTATAATGGCATTTATGTGCGTTCAGAATTATTAAAGAGGTTATTAATGGCAGCTGATTCACTACCACCAGCTTACAAATTGGTTGTCCGCGCAGGACATCGACCAGTTGAAGTGCAAAAAAGGATTCTTCGAGAGTGCGCTACTGATTACAAAAAAAATAAAGTGAGGGCAACAGATGAAGAGGCTCTCGAACATGCTCGTATGTTTGTTAGTGATCCTGAAATCACACTACCACCACATGTTTGTGGTGCGGCAGTTGATGTTGAAATTCTAGATGTATCAACTGGAAAACTTCTCGACTTTGGTAGCAAAATGGATGATGACGATGAGCGATCTTTTTTGCACAATCCTAATTTGACCAATAAACAGAAGAAGAATCGGTTAATGTTACTAAATGCTATGCTTGATGCTGGCTTTGCCAGTTGTAAAGTCGAATGGTGTCATTTTTCCTATGGAGATCAGATATGGGCTTGGTTTTATGGAGAAGAAAATTCACTATATAGCCCGATAGATGTCGAGACGAAATAGGATATATATACTGGGAGATTAGGCCCTGGGTTTCTTGAAAAGTTTGGCTTTGGTTTTTTTGACCGGAAGGGAAACAGTTTCAGAAATTATTTTAGGAGGTAAAGTAACCTCTTTCTTGGAAGGAATGGGTTTCATCAAATTATCGAGCTTTTTAGACAACAGATCAAATGTTTTACCTTTGTCTTTTTTATAGATAATAATGGCGATAATGGCACCAAGAACCAAACCAAGAATTAAGCCGATTAATAAACCTGATGAATTTTCAGATTCGCATTGACAATCACTCATTTTTTTTGTCCTTAAAAAAGGTATTAAAAACTTTTAAGCCGTTTTTAAAACCAATAATGAAATCAGAAATAGACGAAACCGGACGGGCAATTGAGTCAACAACAGTGTTGGCTTTGGTGGTAATTACTTTAATTTCTTTAATTAACCCTATTAGATAAATTCCACTAATGACAATGATGGTAGAAACCGATAGTAGAGAAATGATGATGACTATTTGAACAATATCCATAGACGAAGTATAGGTTATTTATAAATCTTTTCAACCACAGTGGTTTTACCGCTGGGTGATTTTGATTCAACGGTAATTTTGGTTTCGGTTGATGGAAGCGAAAGTTGTTTTTTAAAGTTGCCGGACGAATCGACGATAATTAAGTCTTGATTGACCCGAACGGTGGCATCATTATCAGTTGACCCGGTCAGTTCAATTAGGCTGTTTTTTTCCGGCCAATTAACTTTGAGGTGAGGCGGCTGATTATATTTTATGTATTCGTTAACCAGATAAAAAGCAAAAACTAAAACTACGACAATAAATCCCAGACGGAAAGTGAATTGAGGAGTAAAGTTGACCAAATTGGTTTTAGCAGTTTTGTTTTTAGAGCGGCGGTCAAAATCACGGCGAAAAAGACTGAGGACATCGTTACCATTGAGACCTAAGAAATTAGCGTAATCTTTGACGATGAGAGAGCAATAAGGATCAGGCGGGAAATTTTTGATCTGTTCGGTTTCCAAAGCTTCTAAATATTTGGCCGGAATTTTTAATTTTTGGGAGATTTCAGCATAATTCAAAGCTTTGTCTTCACGGGCATTTTTAAGAATGAGGGAAACGCGGAACATAAATGTTTAAATTTCGGTATCGCCGAAATTTTTATGGGGGATTAAAATGACCCGGGGTTTGGCACCGTTGACAGGTCCAACAATACCCGCTTGTTCCAATTCGTCAAGAAGCCGAGCGGCCCGGGCATAGCCGATTTTGAAATGACGTTGAAGCACCGTGGCCGAAGCTTTGCCGTTTTCACCAATAAACTGAACGGCATCATTAAAAGTGGAGTCATGCTCTTCTCCGTCAACTGACATTAAGTTAGGGGCTTTAGAACCGGGAACATTAACCGGCAGGGAAGTAACTTTATCGTTATATTCGGTACTTCTTTGATTTTTAACATATTCAATTAAACGGAGGGTTTCTTTGTCGGAAATAAATGAACCTTGAACCCGGACGGGTTTAGCCAATTCCGGAGGAATATAAAGCATATCGCCCCGGCCAAGAAGTTTTTCAGCACCGGGAGTATCAAGAATTACCCGGGAATCGGTCATAGAGGCGACAGCAAAAGCAATTCGGGTAGGGATATTGGCTTTGATCAGACCGGTAATGACATTGACGGAGGGACGCTGGGTGGATAAGACCAAGTGGATACCGGTGGCACGAGCCATCTGGGCAATACGACAGACATTATCTTCAACTTCGGCGGGAGAATATAACATAATATCGGCCATTTCATCAATAAATATAATGATAAAAGGCATTGATTGAAACCCGGCCATATTGTTGTAGCCTTCGATATTTTTAGCACCGACCTCGGTAAAGACTTTGTAGCGGTGTTCCATTTCACCTACGGCCCATTTTAGAGCCGAGACCACTTTTTCCGGCTCAACAATTACCGGGGTAAGTAAGTGAGGAATGCCATTGTATTGGGATAATTCGACACGTTTAGGATCAACCATAATCATTCTGACTTCTTCAGGAGAGGCCCGGAATAAAAGTGTGGATATCCAAGAATTTATAGCGATCGACTTTCCGGAGCCTGTTTGACCGGCAATTAAAACGTGAGGCATTTTGGCAATATCAGCAATTTTGGGGTTACCGGCAACATCCAGACCTAAGGGAACGGCAATTTTTGATTTTGAAGCTTTCATAATCGACGAATCGAGAATACTGCGAATCGGAACTACTTCCAGTGAGCGGTTAGGAACTTCAATGCCGACTAAAGACCGCCCGGGAATGGGCGCTTCGACCCGGATTTGACCACCGGGAGCAGCCAGGGCCATGGCCATATCGTTACTGAGCGATAAAATTTTAGTCAATTTAGTTCCCAGAGCGACCTCCAGGGCATATTGAGTGACCGAAGGACTATTGTTAACCTCGGCGACTCTGGCAGTGATACCAAACGAGTCAAGAGTTTGCTCTATAATAGCGGCATTTTTACGAACATCTCCCCGGTCAGCTTTAGTCCCCGGGGTATTATCAAATATATCAATTGTAGGATATCGCCAAATTTGGTCTTCGGTGGGTTTTAACGCGCTCTGGGAAATCAAAGGCGAAGTAGATTTCAAAACCGGAGGGATATTAACAACATAATCGTCTTTTGAATCTTTCCGGGTGTTTTTGTCAGACAACTCTTCCTGGAGGTAAAAAGGTTCGGACTTAGCGGTATCGGTTTTACTCGTTTTAAGTTTTTTAGTTGAACCGATGGTAATTTTTTTAATATACAAAAAAAGTTTAGTAAAAAATTTTATCAACTGAAGAATTGAAGTATCAAAAAGCACAACAAAACCGACAATAAAACTAAAAAAGAAAATCAGGAAAGACGGTACCTGACCAAAAAGGGTCAATATTTGCTGCCAGAGAAATTGGCCGGAAATTCCCTGCTGAAAGAGGCTAATAAAAGAAATAAACATCAAAAAGAAGCCGATGAAGATATTGGGTTCCTTAAGAGGTGATTTTATTTTGGCAAAAGTAAAGGCAACCAGCACCAATAGAAAAGGCACGGCGGCCGCAGCTAAACCGAAATAGCGGGTTAAAAAAAGATTGTAACCGGCCGGTACCGGACTGGTTTGAAGAAAAGAAAAGATGGAGATTATCGATAAAATTAGAAAAAAGATAAAAAATATCGATTGGGTGGTTGAGGTTTTCAACCGAAGAGATGGCAGAGCATGTTTCTTTTTTCGACCACGAGGCATGATAAGAGTATAGAGACAAAAAGTTAGTAAGACAAGCCAAAGATCCAACGATGGTGAGAGGGAGC
>JAPLYY010000082.1 GCA_026395315.1 Candidatus Shapirobacteria bacterium
ATCCGCCAGGCTTTCAACAACGTAATGTGATCCTTAGGTGAATATAAATTTGCAACCATGCAAACGCGCATACAACTCTCGCTAATACCCAATCGCTCGAGCCATTCCAAACGGTCTGCCTGCGGACTGTCTAATTTGATACCATTATGAATAACCCGCACACTCTTTCGATTCAATCCAAATGTCTTAATTAAAAAATCGGATCCCTGATGGGAATTCGATACAAAATGTTTCGTATTAAACACAGCAATGCGTTCCAATATTTTACTAACAAAACGTTCTATACCAGCATCCCTCTGATTCCAGATATAAATTTTTGCACCTGTCAATCGCCATACTAATCCACAAATAATATTTGGAAAAATAGTATAAGCAAAAAGAATATCCGGCCTCTCATTTCTAAGCTTACGAGCATATTTAAATAAATTTATTAATAATTGAATAGGCTGATGGGTCAGCTTAAGTGGTACAATCCGCCATGAAATACCATATACATCACAAAGCTGAGCCATGCGTCCCGGCGTGTGGAATCCCCATATTTGAACATGCGCACCTTCTTCGTTTTTTAAATGACGGGCAAGTAATAACGCCTGTCGCTCAGCCCCGCCAAGTTCAAATATACCAAGAACAATGATAATACGTTTACCCGAAATCATCTTCTATTATTCATTAACCATATCCCGTTAAAAATCTGTATATGGCTAATCCTAGCTTAACAGTTTAAAAATTAGCCACCGTTTTGGTTCTCGATATTACCTTGACTTATTTTGTTGTACTTGGGCCTTTCGACTATTGCGCACAAATGGGGAGCACCGATTCCGCACCCCGCACGAACACGAAAAGCTTCACTATATGGAAAAGATCTGGATAAAATCCGATCTAGAATAATACCCTTCAGAAGCCTAATTCCGTAGTATCCATTGCGCAAACTTGAATCTTTCCATCCAGCTGAGCAATTCTGCAAAATAGTAAAATTCACCCCCTCACAAAACAAAACTTTAAAACCAACTGATTGTATTAATTTGTGCATTGAATCAACGCAAAATGAACGAACGTGTTGGCGATTATGAAATTCAGTCTGGCAGAAAGGACAGAAAACTTGATTTACCAATAGATTTTCCATGTTCGGAGTAGTGAACATAGCCACCCCGCCCGGTTTTAAAACCCGATAAATCTCAAAAAGCATGGGATGTAAATTATCATCTAAGAGATGCTCAAACACTTCAACACAAGTTACCAAATCAAAAGAGGAATCTGGATATGGCAACGATTGAGAAAAAGCCACAGTAGCCCCCATCCATCTTTGGTAACCTTGAAATCTTTGATTAACAAGTTCAACTAACTCAGGTGACGAGTCTACACCATAACAGATAACCTTTTGTTCAAGCAGATGCTGTATTAAAAACCCAGGACCACAACCAAAATCTAAAACTGACATTCCATCGTGCAACCTAACAGTATCCCTCAAGAATTTCACTAATCCTTTTCCCACTTGCTTAGAAAAACACTGCTCTTGGGAACCTGACTGCTTACCAGCATAATTCCAAAAACGACTTATGATCTCAGGTGTCCATACACCAATTTTATTTTGTCTTACAGTCATCATTTCACTATTTATTATTTTAATAAACTACACTATGCTATATTTAGCTAGAATTACCCTATCTCTCATAACAATCCGTCTTAATATTCATAACCGTTGATGAAAAATCTTCAATATATTCTGATTTACTTTACTCATACAGTTTAACGTTAATCCACTTTAATGTCTTACGCCATTCCTCCGGCAAATATCTTCGACTGATTTTTTTCGCGACAGATTCAAGTGCTCGAAATACCAAAACAAATGGACTATAAAGGGCATATCGCAATCTCTGTTTGCTCGTACTTTTGAATTGACTTAATGCAATACTCTTTGTTTTCTGTTTCTGAACCCGTGGTAAAATATAGGTTTCAATAATCTTAATTTTTCGATTAAATATTGCTATCTCGTTATAGTCTGTGATTGCTCTCTTCCAGCCATTGGCCGCAATTTCCCTTCTCTCTTGATCATGAACTAAATAATATCTACAAAGCTCAATACACTCTTCCATCGTATCAAAACCAACAACCTCTTTACCCAATTCATATATCTTCCCCAAATGACTCTTATTGTCGCAGATTTGCATTACCCCGTTAGCCGGTAAGTAAAACGTACGATAATTAATCGGTCCAGTTGAATTATGGATGTTTGGACCAATCTTTGTCCTTCGCAAATATTCAAGTTCTTTAACATTAGATAGATATCCCCGTGGCCATCCACGCCCATAAAAATGCGCATCAGGAAATGCTTGAGCAAGTTTGTTAACTCTCTCTGATCGCCACGGTGCAGTCCGATCCATCATCAAAAATAAATCAATATCTCTTTCACTATTGATAATCTTGCTATATGTAAGATTCGGATCGTAAATGGTTGACTGAAAGCCCAAAGGTGACCATTCTGCAAACCTAACACCCCAACTGCGATAGGTATCAACCTCGGCAATATTCCCCACTAAACACAGATCATAAGCAGAAGCAACTGGCTTGGAAAGATCTGCGGAACTTTCTGGATCGTCAAAACACTGAAAAACGCTAAATACCGATAGTTTTTTAACAAATTCAGGATGTAGATTGATACCCGACCAATTTATAAAAACATCCTTGCCTTCCAATGCCTTTTCTAACTTTTCATACATATCCAGCAAAAACTTATCACCCCTACGCCACCTTTGATCCAGCTCTTTAAATGTAAGGTTATAGCTTGGCGGGTTCAAGGTTAGACAAAAAGCCTCCACATCGAATCCTGCCTTTTTCAAACGCTCTACGTAAGCTATATATATTTTCTCCACATCTCCATAGGTATCTTTTGCAGGATAATACGGATATCCAATTAAAATTTTAAAACTGCTCATCTTTGAATTCTCCATCAAATAACTTAATGCAACCTAAGTATAATCATTAATTACTATGAATTACTATAATCGGAATCATAACATTCCCGAACAGTTTCACTTGGACCTTTTGGGAACTGCCACGCCACGCAAACTTCGGTGCGTAACGGGCTGTTTATGGAAAAATTCGCGGTCTCGTGGGTCCAATTGCACCTGGCCCAAGAAACCAGACTCTATGAAGATGATTTCGTAGCCTGACCGGCAAAGAATATCTTCCAGTCGTTCACGAGTAAGGGGGTTGCAGTGACCACTCTTTTTTATAGTCTCCTTGTACACAGTTCTCCCACGACAAAGGTTAAGAACGTCCAGGCATAAAGCGTATATCGCAACCATACGACTAAAACTCTTAGTTGAAATGTTTTTGAAAAGTCTCAACAGTGCAGGAAACTTGATTATACCTGTAGCTTCATTCCAAAACAAGTAATCGTACTGTAAGGGTAGTGTGTGGAAGACCAAGCAGCCTTGTTGAGATAGCCTATTCTTAATGCCATAAAGCAAAGCCCCCAGTTCATCGTCATGCAAATGCTCAAAGAGATCAAAACATAATGCTATATCGATAGACAAATTAAGGTTCCAATCGGAAGCATCCATTCGGGAGAATGTAGCATTGGTCCCTTCTTCCAAATTTAATCTTTTGGCTATTTCCAAAGCCGCTGGATCAAAGTCAACTCCAAATGACTTATAACCATTCTTAGCAAACTCAATAGCAAATAAACCCACTGAACATCCCACATCCACAAGGGTAATTTCACTAGGCAGTTTTGATTTTAATCTTGGTAAAACGTACTTGTTGACTAATTCGTGTGCCAAAACTACTCTTAAATATTGCGTGTTGGATTCAGAAACGATTTTACTCTTACGATATTTATCCAGCATGAGCTCTTGATGTGCTTTACCGTACTCAAAAGAAGTTTCTTTTGGCTTGAGGGTCTCAACCACTTTTATATCCTCTCCTCTATGCGATACACTCCAATCCAGGAATCACGCACATGAAAAACACGCCCACGGATATGCCCGTCTGTAAATAATTTTTCAACTCCCAGGCATACCGAGTTAATCCAATGATATTTCCGTACAAGATCAAGGTTAAAATCATGCCACAACACAAAAGAACCGGGTTTCATATTCTTTAAAACTTTAAGCGTATCGTTATACACAAACTTTGTGTCATGACAACCATCTATAAAAGCTACGTCAATCAACCCAATATCCGGTTTCCAGTACGCGGTATTCGCCAAAATCTGTGTAATATTAGTCAAATTGCGCTGACGATAGTAGGCACCGATTTTCTCGCGTTCCAACGCAATAGTCGTCAGCTCGCCTCCTTTACCAGCAAGAATTTCTTCCAGAGGAATATTAATTGTATAAATTCTCGCCTGTGCAGAAGCATTCAAAGACATCAATGCCGTGCTATGTCCATCTGCCGTCCCGATTTCCAGGCATACAGACGGATCAGTATTCCGCACCACTGTAGCCAGCGTCTCAGCATCACGGATACGACGCTCATTTACATCTTCAACATAACTAAACTCATGTATTTTGGTATCATCAAGCACTGGAGATAAACGCCAACCAAAAACTTTACACAACTCACCGATGTTATTAAGTTCAATCACTGAATTCTGAAGATGAAGAAATTCCCCTAATCCTAGCATCCGCCACAGTTTGCGTTGAGCTCGTGTAAAAATATTCATAAACCTCCCAAACAATTAGTCGTCCAGTTAAACACCGGGGCGAGCTTTCCCCGAATCGGCTCTATCATATAGGCACGATTACTCTTTCCAGTACGCTCAACATATAACGGTATGCATATACCTGGATATGGAATACACATTCGAACATTAAACACCGTTGCCAAAATCCGAAGTTCATAATTTGTCGGTGCCAGCAAATCAGCAGTAATCACCGCCCGCGAGACATAGCGTCCCGGCTCTACTATTGGCGCTCCTTCTGCATACTCATCATTAAAACTTCGAAAAAGCAACGAATTTTCGTTATCGTACAGATCAAAAAACACTCTCAACCCAATAGTACGTTCCAAAACCTGATAACTAACTTCAATCTCCAGTGGTTCACCATTAGAAATAGAGCTGGTCACAGGTAGACCAGATTGAAGTAATCTAACACTTTCTAGGCGAAACGCAGGATCAAAGGGCAATTGGCGAATCATCATTTCCAGTAATTCTGGCGTCTTAGCCTTGGGAATCACCTGCAAATAACACTGAATCACCTCATCAGATTTACCGTCGGCAACAACTGTTCCTGCTTCTATCAAGATCGCCCGCTGGCACAGTCCCCGTATCGCCTGCATGCTATGACTCACAAATAGCACCGTTCTTCCTTCCTTTTCAACTTCCTCCATCTTTCCCAAACACTTTTTCTGAAACTGCGCATCCCCAACAGCCAAAACCTCATCAATTACCAATATTTCAGGTTCAAGATGCGCGGCTACGGCGAAAGCAAGCCGAACATACATTCCTGAAGAATAGCGCTTTACCGGTATATCAAGAAATTTCTCGACTTCAGCAAAAGCTACGATTTCATCAAATTTCGCTTTTATCTCTCTGCGTGTCATTCCCAAGATTGCCCCATTCAAATAGATATTTTCTCTTCCGGTTAATTCCGGATGAAAACCAGTCCCCACCTCAAGAAGACTAGCCACCCTCCCTTTTATAGAAACTCTTCCCGTAGTCGGCTCGGTAATTCTGCTTAAGATTTTTAAAAGTGTCGATTTACCCGCTCCATTTCTACCGATAATACCAATTCTCTCGCCTTGTTGCACCTCAAAAGATATGTTCTTAAGCGCCCAAAACTCTTCTATATTCTTATGAGC
>JAPLYY010000021.1 GCA_026395315.1 Candidatus Shapirobacteria bacterium
AGACCAAAAAAAAGGCTGGCATAAAGACGGAAAGAACCGCCGCGAAAAAACCAGACGTCAACTACCAGAAGCAAAACAATAAAGAGGAAAGTAACCCAAGGCACAGGAACACGGGTGTTGTCGATTTTCCGAATATCACTAAAGCTACTCATTCTGTTGGAATTATACCAGCTATAGCTTATACTTTTTAAGACACCTGATAACAATGGCAGAAAATAAAGAAGTTTTGAATCAATCCCCGGAAACCGTGGTAAATAAAACGGAGGGGTTGACCGATCTGCAATCAAGAGAAGAGCTACCAAAAGAACTGCGTCCATGGATCGAAAGAATTGAAAATAATCCGCAATTACAGGTGATTAACGATGCCAATAACCAGCCATTGCTACAAACAACAGCACCGACGAAACCAAAAATTATTCTGCCAATTACCCGGCAAAAATTCGTGGCCGGGTTTAAAAAGAAAGTGGATGAGGCCGGCAGATGGCTGTCAGCATTTATATTAAAATTAATTAAAGCCAAAGACGGGGACGTAGAATTTAAGAAAGATAAATGACGATTGAAACAATACAACAACAGTTGATTAGTTTGGGGATACTATTAGTAGTGCTGGTATTGGTGGCAGTGCTACTGGGGTTTTTAGGTTGGTCGTTTATATTGTGGTATAAATGGAAAGATAGGGAAAAAAGATCTTTGGAGATGGTAACTTTAAGCGTGGCAGTGCCGGAAGATAATGAGGTGAAGGTGGATGCCACTGAACAAATAATTAATTCATTTGCCAGTTTGTATAAAGGAGCCAAGTTTAAGTTTTTGCAACGGTTTGTAGCCCAGCCAAGTTTAAGTTTGGAAATTTTGGGAACGAGCGATGATATCAGGTTTTATATTTGCACCCCGAAAAAATACCGGGATTTGGTGGAGAAACAAGTTTACAGCGTTTATGCCGGAGCGGATGTGCGGGCAGTGGAAGAGCCGAATATTTACCCGGAAGAGGGAAAGGTGGAGTATGTCTGGTTGGGACTGAACAAAACGCCGTTTTATCCGCTGAAAACTTACAAAGAAATTCCCACCGACCCGTTGGCGGCAATCACCTCGGCATTATCGAAATTAAGCCCGGGGGAAAGCGTGGCAATCCAGTTAGTGCTGTCGCCAACTGACGGTAAGTGGGCCAAGTCGGGAAAGGGATTTGTGTCGGGTACCAAAAAAAGCGAGGCCAATCCGGAAAAAGCCAGTTACAAAGTTGATGCCCGACAATTGGAAGCAATTGACAGCAAATGCAGTCACCCGGGATTTGAAACCGCAATTAGAATTGTGTCGTTTGCGCCATCGGTTGAATTGGCCAAAACAAATATATCCAATGTTAAGGCAGCTTTTGGTCAGTTTGAATCGCCATGGAATAAACTGTCGGGAAGAAAAATCAGATTTAAAGGTTGGTTTATGGATGACTTCATTTATAAATATCCGGTGATCCATTGGCAAAAAAATAAGTCGATTTTGTCGTCCGATGAAGTGGCTTCGATTTTTCATTTACCCAATAAAACGATTGAAACGCCAAACGTTTATTGGTTGAAGTCCAAAAAGGCACCGGTACCGTCAGATTCGCCAACTGAAGGAATTTACATCGGAGAAAATTCTTACCGGGGAGTGGACAAAAAGTTTTTTGTCACCACCACCGACCGGCAGCGGCATTTTTATATCGTGGGACAAACCGGGGTGGGAAAATCGTGGCTGTTGGCTAACATGGCGATTCAGGATATTAAGGCCGGGAAAGGAGTCTGTTTTATTGATCCACACGATACCTACGAAATGATTTTGGAACGGATTCCACCAGAGAGAGTGGAAGATGTGATTTATTTTGATCCGGGAATGACGGACCGGCCGATGGGGTTTAACGTGATGGAATGCGAGAGGGATGATCAGAAAGATTTTGTAACATCGTCAATCATCAATTTGATGTACAAATTGTATGATCCGTATAAAACCGGGATTGTCGGCCCCAGATTTGAGCATGCCATTCGGAACATTATGCTGACAGTGATGACCGAACCGGGAGCAACGTTTATTGAAATTGTCCGCTGTTTAACCGATCCGTCCTATGTTCAGACATTATTACCCAACGTTAAAGATCCCATGGTTAAGCGGTATTGGACCGATCAAATTGCTAATACCAATGAATTCCACAAGTCAGAGGTATTGGATTACATTGTGTCGAAATTCGGTCGGTTTATTACCAACACCATGATGAGAAATATTATCGGTCAGTCAACCAGTTCATTTGACTTTAGAAAAGCGATGGATGAAGGCAAAATTTTAATTATCAATTTAGCCAAGGGATCGATTGGAGAAGAAAATTCAGCATTCCTGGGACTGGTGTTAATTCCAAAAATTCTGATGGCGGCGATGAGCCGGCAGGATACACCGGAGCCGGAGAGAAAAGATTTTTACCTGTATGTAGACGAATTCCAGAACTTTGCTACCCAGGATTTTGCGGTGATCATGTCAGAAGCGCGGAAATATCATTTGAATTTAATTGTGGGGAACCAGTTTATTTCTCAAATGGACGATGAAATTAAAAATGCGGTGTTTGGCAACGTCGGCTCGATTTGTTCTTTCAGGGTAGGTATTTCGGATGCCGGATTTTTGGTTAATCAATTTAAACCGGAATTTAATGAACATGATTTGCTGAACTTACCGATTGGGAATGCTTATTTAAAAACAATGATCAACGGAGTACCCCAATCTCCATTTTCTCTTAATATTACGGCTGATGAAGTAAAGGCACCGGGAAACAGGGAATTAGCGGAGATGATCAAGAAATTGTCGTCACTAAAATACGGCCGGCCAAAGGAACTGATTGAGGCAGAGATTGCCAAAAGGGCGAGACTTTAATGTGATTCGACTCTGACCGTATAATAAAACGAAGTTGAGAGATATTGTGTCAAACAAAAAGTCCGCGATTTTGGGCAATAATTCGGGATTTTCTCCAGATTAGTTCGGTTGGGCGTACCTCCGATGGTGCAAAAATTATGATCAGCATCGAAAAAAGGACATTTGATGGAAACATTTGAGACATTTTCAATCTCTTGAGCTGATGACATATGTCTGTTAATTTAAAGTTCCTTGAGCTTAATCCCTTTGGATTCTTCCTTGCCGTCAATGAGTTCGAGATATTTTTCGGTGGTGGAAATACGTTTGTGACCGACGACCTGGGAAACAACGTCGATAGGGACACCGGACTTAAGCTGGTAAACAATAAAAGTATTACGTAAATCGTTGACCTTAACACCCTTAATATCAGCCTTATCAAAATAGCGGTTGAGCAAACTGCGGATATTGCGGGCTAACAAATGACGGCCGGTTTTAGTGATAAAAACGTTTTTAGTTTTGGTAGCGACACGGACTTCTTCGAGGTAGCGGGTTAAAGCTGATTTAGCGGAATTGTTAAGAGGAACGGTGCGGGCGGGATGACTTTCATAGTTCTCGATAAAAATTTCACCAGTAGAAACATTTTCCATTTTAAGATTTTCAATTTCTTTAATGCGAAGGCCGGCTTGAAGCATTAGTTCAACAATAGCGGTGGCCCGGATATCGTTGCGGCAGGCATCACGAAGGGAACGATATTCGATGGGTTTGAGAATTTTAGGGAGATCGTTTTCGTATTTAGGATGTTTGATTTCGGATGAGGGATCAAGAGTAATAGTGCCGGCGGCGGTTAAGTGGGAAAAAAAGTTTTTGATAGAATTGAGCTTACGGGAAACAGATTTGGCGGTGTAATTGTCTTTAACCAGATCTTTTTTGAAATCTTCGAGTTGAGAACCATTAACGGCGTTAATATCGGTAATATTTCTTGATTTGAGAAAATTAATCAATTGGTTAATATCGCCTTTGTAGGCTACAATGGTATTGGTTGACTTACCTTTAAGAGTAAGCGCATCCGTAAATGAGGTTAAAGCTAATTCAAGTGAAGTATCGGGCATAAATTTTATATGACTTAAAATATGACTTATAGTAACACAAAGAGGGCCAATATTCAAGCTAACTGGAAAGTTAGAGCAAAAAACGGATTTATGGCGATAATTTTGTTGGTGATAATCGTTTCATCATTGTCTAATGTCATAAATCAATACAAAACCCTGGTTGATGCTCAAAAAATCAATAACGACTTGGAGTTAAAAAATGCCAAAATTAGCCAGGAAATTAATGATTTGAAGCAAAAAACCGAATATGCCAGTACCAGCGCTTATCGGCAAAGGCGGGCGAGGCAGTTTTTGGGATTGGGGAACAGCAGTGATAGGTGGATTATTTTACCCAAACTTGAGGGTAATACTAATATAGGACAGAAGATTAACGAATCGGAAACCTTACCTAAATACATTCAGTGGTGGGAACGGTTTACTAAATAAGATTTCATTGTTACAATAGCAAAGTCTAATTAGACGACCCGCCTACGCTTTGGCTACGGCGAGGTAAACATGCGGGGTAGTGTACGGCTGCACGTGAGGCTCATAATCTCACAGGCTGGGTTCAACTCCCAGCCCCGCAACCAACAAAGAGGCTCAGGTTTGCCTGGGCTTTTTTGTTGAAATCCCTCAGCTCAAACCCAGCCCACCCTTCGGGTCCCCCCTCCCTTGACAGGGAGGGCTTAAATTGGGATATATTTGGTATAATCACGATAGCTTTAGGCAGGCTTGCCTTGCCGGAGCTTTAGCGAAGGCAGGGTAGCTCAGTTGGTTAGAGCATAGCATTCATAACGCTAAGGTCGCGGGTTCAAGTCCCGCCCCTGCTACCAGGGCATGTAGCTCAGTTGGTTAGAGCGCCGATCTTATAAGTCGGAAGTCCATGGTCCGAGTCCATGCATGCCCACAGAAATGGATTTTTCGAATTGTCGGGAATGGCGCTGGCAACGCCCGCCTCCGTTGCGAGCGCCTCAAAGCCAATTTTATAGTGACAATCAAGGTGTCGATTATTTATAAGATAGTCCGAGCCGACTTTTTTGGCGAAAAAGGAAAGTTTTTCGCCATTATTTTTTGCGCGCGCGATTTTGGCCGCAGAAGCGGCCATTTCTATAAATTCTCTCATTAGTCCGAGCCATTCACTACCATTCTTGGAAATACTGGTTATTTTCTCTTTTAATTTAATTTTGGCCTCGACTAATTCGTTCTTTTTCTGTTGATAAATTTGTGGGTCAATTATTTGGTCAAGGTAGCCTTCGAGAAGTCGGTCTAGCTTTTGGTCAATGGTTTGGATATCGTTTAAAAAAATCTTATCGTGGTTACTGTTACTAGTTTTTTCCTCCGCCTCCTCAAGGTTTAGTCTCTCAAGCCATAAATTGACCCAGGAATCAGGTAAAGAGCATTTGTTGATAATTGCTCGCAACTGTTGTTCATAAAGTTCCTGTCGTAGGTAATTTTGCGAGCAATTATCTTTCTTTTTGGTACAACGGTAGTAAATATAATCGACATTGCCTCGAGTATGGGGATAACATTTGTGTTTAATTTCCGCGGTGATGGCACAGCCACATTCGGCACATTTAGCGATGCCCAAGTAAGTAAAATTATGTTTGTTGTATTTAGGGTGTTCCCGAGATTTGAGAATACTTTGGACTTCTTCAAAAAGTTTGGGGGTGATAAAAAGTTTGTGTGTCCCCTCGTAAGTTTCACCGCTGAAATTTATTATCCCAATATAGAATTTGTTGGTTAAGACTTTTTTAACGGTATCAATGTGAATGGCTTTGCCATTGTATCGGGTAATACCAAACTTTTGGAAAAATCTGGCAATGTCGATAATAGAGCTTTCACCCTTGGCGAATAATTCAAAAGCTTTGATGACAACTCTGGATTTTAGTGGGTCAATTTCAATGGTGCGGAGTCGCGGTTCGTTAAAATAGCCAAAGGGGGCTTTGTTGGGCAAAATTCCTTTTCTTAATTTTTGGCGATTACCTCGTTTAACATTTTCCGAGAGATTGTCGACATAATATTTTGATTGGCCAAAGGCAATCGAGAGCATAAATTTCCCTTGGGGTGTTGATTCAAACCAAAATGTGGGAAATTTCAAATCAAGAATTTTGCCTGTATCTAGGAGATAAATGATTTTGCCACCATCGACCGAATTTCGCGCCAACCTGTCCGGGTGCCATGAAAGTATGCCGTTAGCTTCGCCATTTTCAATCATTTTTATCATTTTCTCGAAGACTGGTCGCCCGGGAACTTTGGCTGTTTTTGATTCGGTCATAAAACAAACTATGTGAAGTTTTTCCTTGGTGGCAAAATCTTTCATCTCGGCAATTTGGGATTCGATGGACAAGACTTGTTTTTCCTTTTCATCAGTTGATTTTCGGCAATAGGCAATATATTTGTTCATATTTTTTATTAAAATTTTTGCGTTTTTATTTTTATCTTATTTAGAATCGATACCTTGATTGTCACTATAAAATTGGCTTTGAGGCGCTCGCAACGGAGGCGGGCGTTGCCAGCGCCATTCCCGACAATTCGAAAAATCCATTTCTGTGGACTGTGTACGAACAAATTCGGACTCAATTTAAAAAATTATAGCATTTTGCGCCCCGCTCGCCGCGGGTGGGGGGCGCGGCGAAAACAGCGGGGCTCGATTAAAGAAAAAGTCGGCTCGGATAAAAACGCAAAAATTTTATGAAATTAAATTATTACAAAGTTATTTTATATTATTTATAATACAAACATTTATTTATGACCCAAGTAAATACATAAACTGATTTTAGACACTGCACCAGTTAAAAAAACAAATACCCCCGAATTAACGGGGGTATTTTATATACACATCTAAATTTACTAGGCAGCTAAAGTATCTTGTATTTGTTTATCGTCGAAATCAAAGGTCTTTTCGGCGGTATCAACTTCGTTTCCAGCAATTTCATTAGCCTTGTCTAACTCGCTAGCAAAACTCTCAAGGGCAATGGCTACCTGCTCCATAGTATCTGCCTCAATGTTTGCAAGTTCGGTTTCGGTATCAATAATCCCCAAAAGTTTTTCTTTTCCTTCTTTGGTTAAAAAACTTTTCTCTATTGCTTCATCTAAAACCTGATTCATAACTGTTAAAGACTCGGCTGAAAAGCCAGCTTTGTTTAAGATTTCTTTTACTTGTTGTAAATCCATATTTTTATTTATTTAACTTTTAATTATTTGGTCTGAATAGATGCAACTATGGCTCTAGTACGTCCAAAAACTTGGTTAGCTTGTTCTCTTCTATCGGCCGCTTTTTGAGTCAACTCTGACGATCTGGCTCTGGCAGCATCTCTAGCACCTTCTATGCTAGTGGCTTGTCGAGTAGTAGCTTCTTGAATTGCTGTCATTTGCTCTTGTAGCGCCTGAACACGAGCCTCACCTTGTAGTTTGGTTAAATTAGCCCTCATCTCATGCTTTTGTGCTTGAGACTCTGCTCGACTTGACTGCCATTCTTTGACGACAGCTGGTAATTCATAAACCTGTTGTAGTCTGTTTTCCACAGGCTCAGCAATGTTAGTTAAACCCCACACAGCAGCTCTGGTAGAAAGTTCTTCAATTTTAGCTTTGGTGGCATCTCTCGTTTCTTCATATTTAGTCACCAACCTATTTTTTGCATCTACAGCCCGACTAACAAGTCTATCTTTAGTATCAATGACACTTTCTTTGGCTCTTGTGGCGGCTTCCACAACGGCATCTCTAACTTCCCCAGCCTTTTCCTTTCCAGCTTTTACCGTTTCCCTTCCAAGATAAGCTGCTGCATCAGGAGACCCAAGTGCAAAATCCACCGTTTTTGTAATTTTCTCCTTAATCCCCTTGAAAAAACCACTGATTTTTTCCGAAGCAACTTTACGTCGCTCTGCCCCCCGCTCAAGGGCTACGTTTTTAGCGGTTTCAAGAACATTTGTTTGACCTTCCATATTTGTCTATGTTTAATTATTAAAATTTAATCTCCAAATTATACCTCTACCACAATACTAGTGCAATGCAGAAAACGGCATGTTTCTGTCTAATAAGGTATGGAGCCAAAAACTCTCACTTTTGAGAGCACACCACAACTACGACGAGAAGAGAAGAAAGAATTTGCTGTCATGATTGGCAAGTATTTACGGAAGATAAGGGTAACAAAGGACATTAGCCAAGAACAATTATCAGTTAAGGCTGGTTATTACTACACATATGTCAACAAAATTGAACAAGGTAAGTATTCACCCAGTCTCCATACAATTTGGAGGTTATCCAATTGTCTTGGTTTATCTTTAGAGGAGTTTTTTCGGGGTTTCTAACGAAGGTGGGCAGTTGTGTTTTTTGTCAATAGCAAATTATTGCCATATGTACGGTTAAATGTATTGTGTTATTGAAACACCTGTGATATATTGTATTAAAGGTTCTCCCTCAACGACAAGAGCCCCTGGGCTCTTCTGTAAAAAGATAGTTGGGGGAGTCATTTTTTTAGGCTAGTAAAACAACTGTTTCCCCATTCGGAAAATATCAAATTCACTTTTTATTTTGCTTTTAATTATTTGGTATGGTCTTAATTCGTTTCGTTCATGTTTGACAGCTATCGCCCAACAACAATAATCTGATATTTGATTGTTTATATCAGCCTGTGAGCTATGAAAATAAATGTTAAACGGAATTGTAGATTCATTAATTAAATACTTTTTTAATGATTTGGTGATTATTTGTCGTTTATTATTGGTAAATATTGATGACAATACGATTACAATTTGGTCGACTTTTGTTTTTTGGTATCGGTGACAAATGTATTGTAATAAATTTTGACAGATGATTCGGTAAAATTCGTATTCAGCCATTACGGATTTACTTTTCTTAATATCAAATTCTTTATACAAGCTTGGATGGGCTTTGTTCTTTTGGGCGATTACACTATCGATTTCAAAATCAGTAAGTTTAGAAATCAGGTCAAAAGTATTGTCTCTGACTATTTGTTTATCTTCTGTCGCATGGAAATACTCAAGATTATTATTTTCTGATAATAGTTTATATCTAAGTTTAAGAAACGATTCTCTGTTTTGTGTTGGAACTAAGGATGAAATTGATGTCAAAATAAAGTATTTTGAACCTTTTTGGGAAAAATCAAAATTTCCCGATTCATCGATAAAAATAAACAGGCAATTCTTCATATTTTAAACAATTGGTTGATAATCTTTAGGATCGACTATTATTTCACCAAAATCAATTCCAAATGATATTCCATTTTCAATTGGAATTTGATTATTTAAGTTTACAAATTTCTGTCGGGTAATTTCTAATGCATAATTTTCAATTGAATCTTGTTTTAATTCAATTTTATTTAATTGTAAATATTCTTTGCCAAACCAAACATAATATTCTTTTATTAAACTATCGGCTTGTGGCTCGTTAGATATAAACCTAATAATTACCCGATATCCCCAATTACCGACTGGAGTAAAACCATCATTTTGGATTTGGGCAAAAACATCATTAATTAATTCGATTTGTTTCATAAATATATTTTACTCTTATTTCTTGGTTTAAAATCGCGCGCGCAAAAAA
>JAPLYY010000015.1 GCA_026395315.1 Candidatus Shapirobacteria bacterium
TTGGCTCAATATCAGAAACCAAATGGTCTTATGAAGTTTGACTCCATTTCACTGGAAGATATTGTTACCAAAGCTATTCAAAAAATTGGTCCGATCGCTCAAACCAAACAAATTTCTTTTGTCAATCGTACTAAAAACACCAAATTTCAGGGCAATTTAACTAATTTGGTCGACTTACTGGTTGTTCTGCTTGATAATGCCGTTAAATACAGCCCCGCCAAATCAAAAATTACCTTAGTTTCTAAAAATTTTAAAAATAGTCTCAGTTTGTCTGTTCTTGACCGGGGGATTGGCATTACCGCCACTGATTTACCTCACATTTTTGACCGTTTTTACCGGGCCGATACTGCCCGTGCCGATTCTGACATTAACGGTTACGGTTTAGGTTTATCAATCGCCAAAAAAATCGCTGACTCCCACCACGGCTCCATCTCTGTTGACAGTATCATCGGCCAAGGCAGCACTTTTACTGTCCGCTTACCCCTTACCCAATTCAGCTAATCTTCAGATTTATTAACTAACATCGCTCATGCAAAAAATTAAGAATTTACCCATGTTTGCCAAGATTATTATTGTTGTTATTTTGGGCTTAGGTTATTTTGGTTACACCAAAACGTTTGGTGCTAAATCAACTACACCTACCTATCAAACTGCTACTGCTGCCAAAGGCACTTTAATCAGCACCGTCACTGCCTCCGGCCGTGTTGCCGCTACTAATTCCCGGATTGTCACCACCACTGCCTCCGGCGTCGTTAAAAAAGTTTACGTTACTGAAGGTCAAAAAGTTACCACCGGTACTGCCATTATGAGTATCGATCTTGATATGGATGGCCTCCAAAAATATCAATCGGCTTTAGCCAGCTACCAAGGGGCTCAAAATAGCCTTAAATCTGCCCAGGATAAATTGTACAGCCTTCAAAGTGCCCAAGTTAACGCTAATAATATTTTCACCAATCAATGGGCTATGCAGTCGCCTGACGATCCTACCTATATTCAACGTCACAATGATTTATTAACGGCCCAAGCCGCTTTAGCCGATCAGCAAAAAGTTATTCAACAGGCCACCACTTCACTCGAGTCTTCTCGGCTGTCTTTTCAAATGGCCGGCGCCACCGTGTATGCCCCGATTAGCGGTACCGTTTCCGCCATTTCCTTATCTCCTGGCATGATTCTTAATCCTACCAGTAATTCCAGCAACAGCAGTAACACCGCCAATAACATTGCCATTGTTAAAACCAATACTACTCCGGCTGTCTCGGTTAGTCTGACTGAAATCGACGCTCCCAAAGTTAAAGTTGGTTCCAAAGCTACTATCACCCTTGATGCCTTTCCCTCAAAAACTTTTACCGGTAAAGTGACCGCTGTTGATACTTCCGGTTCGGTCAGTTCTAACGTCGTTACTTATACTACTACCATTAAATTTGATTCCGATGTCGCTGAAGTTTTATCCAATATGTCGGCCAATGTTAGTATCATCACCAATGTCAAAAATGATGTTATTCTTGTTCCTACCGCTGCTGTTCAATCATCCAGTGGTAATTCCACAGTTCGGATCCTGACCAATGGCCAACTATCTTCAGTTCCGGTCACGATTGGTGATTCTGATGGTACTAATACCGAAATTGTTTCTGGTGTTAATGAAGGCGACACTGTTGTTACCTCTGTCAGCATCGGTACCACCACCCGCACCTCTACTACCGGTACTTCCATCTTTGGTGGTGGTGCCCGCGGCGGTGTCGGGGGTGCTGTTTTCCGTGGCAACTAATTATGGTCAAATCTATTATTCACGCTTCTCATTTATCTAAAATTTACCGGACCGATATTGTCGAAACCGTGGCTCTTGATGATGTTTCTTTTGATATTCAAAAAGGGGAGTTCGTCGCCATTATGGGCCCGTCCGGTTCCGGCAAATCCACATTAATGCATATTTTAGGAGCCTTGGATAAACCAACCACCGGTGAATATATTCTCGACGGGGAAGAAGTGGAAAATTTATCCGATGATGAGCTTTCCGATATCCGAAATCGTAAAATCGGTTTTGTTTTCCAGGCTTTTAATCTTTTACCTCGGACTACTGCTTTAAAAAACGTCATGTTGCCCATGGCTTATGCTGATATTCCCAAAGAAGAAAGGGAAGCCATTGCCATTAAATATTTAAAAATGGTCGGTTTAGGCGATCGGATGTATCACACCAGCAACCAAATCTCCGGCGGTCAACAACAACGCGTCGCCATTGCCCGCTCCCTGGTCATGAATCCGGCCTTGATTCTGGCCGATGAACCGACCGGTAATATTGCTACTGCCCAAGCCGAAGAAATTATGGCTATTTTTCAGCAGCTTAATGACGACGGTCATACTATTGTTATGATCACTCACGAGCCGGATATTGCCCAGCATGCCAAACGCATTATTCATATTCGTGACGGCAAAATTGCCGAAGATAGTATTTCCCATCAACAAAGAATTATTAAAAAAACCAAATCTTCAAAATGATAAATATTATTCAAGTTAATAAATTAATTACTCCCTGTCCTGTCAAGGGAAGGGTCGGGGAAGGGTTTTTATGACTTTAATCGAAACATTTTTAGAAAGTCTCGGCACCTTAACCCTCAATAAAACCAGAACTGGTCTGGCTGTCTTGGGTATTGTTATCGGTATTGGTAGTGTCATTGCTCTGGTATCTCTTGGCCAGGCTACCCAGCTGTCAATCCAAAACCAAATTGAATCTCTTGGTGCCAATTTACTCACCGTTAATCCCGGTGCTCCCCGTACCGGTGCTGTTCGTGGTGCTCCTGGCAGTGACACCACCCTGACTGATGAAGATGCCACTGCTATTGCCGCTTCTTCCCAAATCACCACTATTAATAGTGTCTCTCCTGAATATTCCGGTCGTACCCAAATAACCACCGCCGGTAATAATACCAATTCCTCTGTCATTGGTGCTGTTTCCACCTATCTTACTATTCATAAACTTACTATTGATTCCGGTCGTTTTATCTCCGACACTGACAATGTTAATATGTCCAAAGTTGCCGTCATGGGTCCCACCGTTGCTTTAACCTTGTTCCCTGATGGTTCCTCTCCGATCGGTCAAAACATCCGTATTAAAGGTCAAACTTTTACTGTCATCGGTGTCACCGTCGCCAAAGGTGGTAATGGTTTTAATAATGTCGATAATCTAATTTATATCCCTTTATCCACTGCCCAAAAACAAATTTTTGGTGTCGACTATCTTAGTTCCATTGCCATTGAAGCTAAAAGCTCTGATATTATGACCACTGCCCAAGATGAAGTCGGCTATTTTCTCCTCGCCCGTCATAAAATTTCCGACCCGACTAAGGCCGATTTCACTATTATGTCTCAACAGGATATTTTAAACACTGTTTCCTCCACTACCGGAACCTTTACTGCTCTTTTATCCGGTATCGCCGCTATTTCTCTATTAGTTGGTGGTATCGGTATTATGAATATAATGCTCGTCACTGTTACTGAACGCACTCGGGAAATTGGTCTGCGTAAGGCTCTCGGCGCCAAGAAAACCACTATTACCACCCAATTTTTAACCGAATCGATAATCCTGACTTTTACCGGTGGCATCATCGGCATTATTTTAGGCATTATTATTTCCTTTGTTGTGGCTAAACTTCTTGGTACTCTATTCTTCGTCTCTCCGGGTTCAATCCTTTTAGCCTTTGTCGTTTCCGCCGGTATCGGTATTCTCTTTGGCTGGTATCCCGCCAAGCGTGCCTCCAATCTCCAGCCCATCGAAGCTTTGAGATATGAATAAATTTCAGTTATCTTTCAGTTTTATTTATTAAACTTTTTTAATATGAAATCAAATCAATTAATCATCACTCTCCTTGCTGTTGTTATTTTCTCCGGTGCTGGCTTTTTTGCCGGTACCAAATATCAGCAATCCAAAACCCCATCCTTTGGCAATTTCGCCCGTACTGGTCAAGCCGGTCAAATGGGAAACCGTGCCGGTGGTGCCCGCGGTGGTCAGGTTATTGGTGATATTATGAGCGCTGATAACAATTCCATCACCGTCAAACTGGCCGATGGCAGTTCTAAAATCGTCATTCTTTCCAATACCGCTTCAATCAACAAAGCGGCTATCGCCACTACTGCTGACCTCACCGTTGGTACTAAAGTTGCCGTCTTTGGCACTACTAATACCGATGGCAGCGTCACCGCTCAAAATGTCCAAATCAACCCCACTAACGTCATGCATGGTCCTTCCGGAATCTCTGGTACACCCACTACCGGCCAATAAACTAATTTTCGATTTTATTTTCTTCGTTAGGTAATTTTCCCTTTGCCTGAAGTGTCCACAGCATTTTGTAAATGCCGCCTTTCTTGATTAGTTCGTCATGTTTTCCCTCTTCAACCACATTCCCGTTTGATAGCACTATAATTTTGTCAGCCCCACGGATGGTCGAAAACCGGTGAGCGATGACAATTACTGTCCGGCTTTTTGCTGCTTGATTTAAAGCACCCTGAATCATCCTTTCTGATTCGGAATCCAAATTACTGGTCGCTTCATCAAAAATTAATATTTTTGGATCGGCCAACATTGCCCTGGCAATTGCCAGTCTCTGTTTTTGTCCGCCGGATAATTTAATGCCTCTTTCGCCGACTTCTGTCTCCCATCCTTTATCTAATTTTTCAATAAACTCCAAAATATTTGCTTTTGATGCTGCTTCCCTTATTTCCTCCATTGAAGCTTCGTCTTTACCATAAGCCAAATTAAACTTTATGGTGTTATTAAACATAATTGGTTCTTGTGGCACCACTCCCATCAAAGATCTCAAAGTTGTTTTTCTCATTCTTTTTATGTTAATCCCGTCAATTTTAATCACCCCTTCCGATACATCATAAAATCGCAGTAATAATTTTATTAAAGTCGTTTTTCCCGCCCCTGATCTGCCCACCAGCGCTACCCTTTCCCCTGAATTTATTTTTATGGAAATATTATCCAAAATTTTTTGTTTGTTTTTAGGATAAACAAATCCCACATTTATAAATTCAATTTTACCTTTCACCACTTTTCTTTTTGTCGCTATTCTTGGGTCTTTAACTTTTATTTCATTGTCCAGGATACCCATATATTTTTCCAAATCGGTCGTACTTTTAGCAATCTCCCGGATTTTAAAAAATAAGTTAAAAAATTGATAATAAAATCCGGTTACAAATCCTGCCACCATAATCATGTCTCCGTTAGTCAATCCTTTTCCCAGTTTATTTATCGTCATCCACAACATCAATAGCACTCCCAAACCCGACACTGTTCCGATTACTATATCCATGGCTCTAAATGAGTTACCGTAGACTAACAATTTATTTCCCCAATCAATTAATTTAAAACTTAGTCTTTTTCTTTCTTTTATCTCCGCCGCAAAAAATTTGACTGTCTCATAATTTATCATTCCGTCGGCAATTACCCCGGCCACCTCATCATCAGCTTTATTAAATTCGCTTCTGGTTTTTAAATTCCGGGCTATTAGCCACCACATTAATCCGATATTAAACAAAAATAGCACCCCTAATACTCCGGCGATTTCCCACGAAGCAGTCGTTAAAAAGTACAAAGTTACTATCAATCCGATCAATACCCGGTAAAGTTCATTGTGAATATTAAAAAATAAGGTGAACACGGCACTGTCGCCCCGTCTAAAAGCAGAAATCAACGAACCCGTGCTTTTATCCACATGATAGGCAAAATCCAACTCCATAATTTTTTGAAATACTACTTCCCGGATGGTTGACGATAGGGGAACCAAAATCCGGTCGCTTAAGTAGTAGCCATACGCCGAAATTAAATTCCCCACGATAACTGACAATCCAAACATTCCCAAATAATAATAAATATCATTTACCTTTCCCGCCTCAGACGAGTTTAAAATCATTTTTAACCAATATGGTCTGATTGTTTCCAATATTGTCCCTATGGTAACGACACCCAAAAATAGTGCCATCCGCAGTTTATATTTGCCCAAAAATTGGTAAAACTTAAATATCAGTTTCATGTGGATTTCATTTTAGTATTTTCCACCAAATATTACTAGTATGTTCTTTGTGCTACCATATAATCTATGGCAGAAACAACAACTTGTCCCAAATGCGGCGCCCCCTTAAGTCCGATCACTGAAACTTCCACTGGCCGGAAACTCCAACGCTGTTCTAAAGGCTCTTGGAATGCCGAGACTCACAAAAACGAAGGTTGTGAATATGTTAAATGGCTCGAAGTTGAGCCCCAAACTCTTGACGAAAAATGTCCCAAATGTGGCGCGGCGCTGGTTTTGCAGGTTACCCGTTTTGGTAAAAAAATGAAAAAATGTTCCGCCGGATCGTGGGATAAAGAGAAAAAAATTGCTCTCGGTTGTGACTATGTCGAATGGCTCAATGGTACCACTGAACCCCTCGATGAAAAATGCCCCAAGTGTGGCGAAAAACTTGTTTTAGCTACCACCGCCAACGGTAAACGTCTCAAAAAATGTTCTACTGCCGGCTGGGATCGTGATGCCAAGAAAGCCACCGGTTGTGACTATGTTCTTTGGCTCAAACCAGGCCAATCTGTTAGCGATAATGGCGAAGAATTTCTTCCTCCTGAAGAATAATTAGTCTCTCACCAACGCCAACTGGGTGTTTTAAAAATATTCTTGATGGGTAAATTCCGGAGAAGTAGGATATTATTATTAATAAATAACAAATGAAAGGATTGAGAGATTTGACCATTGCTACCCTGGGGAGTCATTCGGCTCTGCAAATTTTGAAAGGGGCCAAGGATGAAGGCTTTAAAACTTTAGTTATCAGCACGCCGGAGCGATTGGATCTCTACCGCTCCTATGATAATTTTATTGATGAGGTGGTGGAGATAGATTTTTGGAAGAATTTTCCAAAATTAGAAAAGGAATTAATAAAAAGAAATAGCATTGTTATTCCCCATGGTTCATTTGTGGCCTATTTGGGATTGGATGAAAATAAAGCGATGAAAGTACCCTACTTCGGCAATAAGCAGGTGTTGGATTGGGAAGAAGATCGGAAAATGCAAAGAGAGTGGATGGAAAAGGCAGACATTAAAGTTCCCCGCCGGTTTAAAAAGGGCGACAAAATTAACCGGCCAGTAATCGTCAAATCTTTTGGTGCCGCCGGTGGCAAAGGTTATTTTATGGCCCGAAACCAGGAAGAATTTGATAAAAAAATTCAGAGTTATACCGCCAAACGGTTCATGGTTCAGGAATATATTATCGGCGTCCCGATTTATTTTCATTTTTTCTATTCGCCGCTGACAAACAAAATGGAATTTATGAGTGTCGATAAACGTTATGAAACCAATGTTGATTCATTGGGAAGAATTCCGGCCCGAAACCAAAAGGGATTGAATATTGAACCAAGTTTTGAAGTCGTGGGGAATATTCCACTAACCATACGGGAATCAATGATGGCGGAAATAATGAATATGGCCAACCGTGTGGTTAAAGTCTCCAAAGAATTGATATCACCAAAGGGATTATTCGGGCCGTTTTGTCTTGAGGCAATCGTCACTTCCAGTGAAGAAATTTATGTGATTGAAATATCGGCCAGGATTGTGGCCGGGACAAATTGTTTTATTGATGGTTCGCCTTATACCTATCTTTTATATGATGAGCCAATGAGCACCGGCCGGAGAATTGCCAGGGAAATTAAATTAGCGGTTCAAAAAAATAAACTGGATTTAATTTTAAATTAATGAAAAAAACAACCATTGCCGTTCTGGGAAGTCACTCTGCTCTTGACGTCTGCCGTGGGGCCAAAGATGAAGGTTTTAAAACGTTGGTGGTGGCTCAAAAAAATCGGGAGAAAACTTATAGTGATTATTACCGATCCCAAGGTGAGGTCGGCTGCGTTGATGAATGTTTAGTGGTAGATAAGTTTACCGATATCTTAGGTGATAAAATTCAAACAGAACTTCTGGCTCGGAATGCTATTTTTGTCCCCCATCGGTCATTTGAGGTCTATCTGAATTTTGATTATAAAGCCATTGAAACCAATTTTAAGGTACCGCTATTTGGCAATAAATATTTATTAAAGCTCGAAGAGCGGGGAGTGGTACCAAATCAATACGATTTGCTTGAGGCAGCCGGAATCCATTATCCAAAACAATTTACTGATCCGACTAAAATTGACCGGTTATGTCTGGTTAAAGTTTTGGAAAAAGAACGCGGTTTTGAACGGGCATTTTTTTTAGTCGAAAATTTTGCTGACTATCAAACCCAAGTGGCTGACAAGTTAAAAAAGGGTATTATTACCCGGGAATTGCTGAAAAAAGCCGTTATTGAAGAATTTATTCTCGGTGTCCAGGTTAATTTTAATTTTTTTTATTCGACAATTAACCGGCGGTTGGAGCTTTTAGGAACGGACACCCGAAGGCAGACTAATATCGAAGGTTTTCTGAAAATCCCCGCTACATACCAGTCAGACATTCAAAATAAAATTTCGCTCAAATATGAAGAGGCTGGGCACATTGCCGTCACCGTTCTGGAATCACTGCTGGAAGATGCCTTTATTATGGGAGAAAATTTTGTCAAAGCCACCCAAAAATATTTTCCGCCGGGAATTATCGGACCGTTTGCTCTGCAATCCATAATCACTGCCGGACCGCCCAAAAAAGATATTGTCGTGGTCGACATTTCACCGCGGATGCCGGGATCTCCCGGAATTTTTGCCACACCTTATAGCAGCTATTTATTTGGCAAACCAATTAGTGTCGGTCGAAGAGTGGCCATGGAAATTAAAGAAGCGATAGACCAAAAAAAATTAAAGACAATTGTTACCTAGATAGTACTGTACTAACTCCATCCTATTTTCCGGTAAATAAAATTTGCGTGACGGTTTTAACTCACTGATAAATTCCGGTGTGTGCGATACCACGATCATCGCTCCCTCATACATTTTTAACGCTTCCAGAATTAATCTTTGTGATAATACATCAAGGTATGTTGTCGGTTCGTCCAAAATTAACAAATTATAATTTTGTACCAAAAGTAGAGCAATTGCCAATCTGGTTTTTTCACCGCCCGACAAACTGCCCACTTTTTGGAAAACCATCTCGCCGCTGAATAAAAATCTTCCCAACAGTCCTCGGATTATTCTTTCCTCGATTTGACACTTATCTTTCATTGTTTCTAAAAGTGTTTTATCAAAATCAAACATCTCAAATTCCTGGGAATAATAGCCAATTTTTATTTTTTCATCGAACACCATTTCCCCCTCATCAGGTGTAATCAACCGTATCAAAATTTTTATCAGGGTGCTTTTTCCGGCGCCGTTTGGTCCCATCAGGGCAATCCGTTCTCCCCGTTTAATATCAAAATTGACATTGGTCAATACTTTTTTATTGCCGTAAGCTTTCGATAAATGTTCCGCCATTATCGGCATTTCGCCTACCCAAACCGGCTCCGGCAATTTCATTTTAATTTTTTTAGCCGCCGGTGGCATCGCCGGCAAGTTTTCCTCCAACTCTTCAACCCTTCTTTGAACCATCAACTTTATCCGGATACCTTTTTTTGACTTAAAATGGGACATCTTAAGTAACCCCTCTTTCATCTGTCTAATATGCTGTTCCTGAATACGAATATGCCGTACCAACAATGCTTCCTTATCTTCTTTTAATTTTAAATAGCTGGAATAATTCCCCGCATATTCATCGATTTTGTGAGTTTGAATATTAACTTCCAAAATTTTGTCAACTTTAGTGTCTAGTAAATTTAAATCATGTGATACCACTATCAGTGTTTTTGGATACCTGCCCAAAAAATTCATCACCCACTCTTTTCCGGCCGTGTCCAAAACAACTTTGTTTTTTGCCCGCCGCTCAAGTTAGTCGGGGGACTCTCCAAACCAAACTGGGCCAACTCCAACTTTGACATAATTCTTAATAATTCATAATCTTCTTTTTGATTTTTTGGATCTAAATATTGCCGGATAGTTGTTGCCTTTTCCATTTCCGGGTCATACTTTACTTCCTGTGGTACCAATATTTTTGTTCCCCCGCAATCAACTTTGCCGTCATCCGGTTTTTCCTCGCCGGTGATCAATTTGAATAATGTCGATTTTCCCGAACCATTAGCTCCCACCAGTCCCACTTTTTGGTTTTTATCCACGTAAAAACTAGCCCTGTCGTAAATGGGCTCCTTACCATAGGCATAAACTAAATCTTTTACCGAAATCATCGTTTGATTTTAGCATTTATGCTAAAAATTAGTTCCTTTTCCACTCCGTCTTGATGCCTTTGATATGATTTTCTGTCATCACTAATTCATCATAAATACCGTCAATTAATTCATAGTTTTTTGCTTCTTCCAAACTTACCCAAGCATATTTGTCCGTTTCACCTTCCTGAAGTTTAACTTCACCAGAGACGTAATTGGCAATACAGGAAATAACTAGCGATGGGTTGCCATCCTCATGAACTGTCGCTAAACTGGTTATATATTCAATGTTATTTATCTCTAATCCCGACTCTTCCAAAACCTCTCTTTTTAATGTTCTTTCTAAAACGTTATACCAATAAAACTTGGTATCTTTGGGCAACTTCAAATAATCATTTGTTTCCATTTTGCCTCCGGGTACGGTCCACATTCCCGGAAATCTTTTTTTATTCGGTGATCTGCGGACTATCAAATACTTTCCATCTTTAACAATAATGGCTGTTATTGCCACTTCGTGTAAGTACTGATTTATCGTTTCCACAACCAATTATAACTCTAGTTTTCCGATATTATTCTGATTCTGCCCGATG
>JAPLYY010000112.1 GCA_026395315.1 Candidatus Shapirobacteria bacterium
CACGTCATCACTAAAACTGTTGAGAAGAGCTTCTAAAGTGCCCCTAACATCGGCTTTAATAACGATTGGTAATTTGGTGGTAGATTGGTCTAGTGAAACAGCCTGGGTAGATTTGATGATTGTTGGTTCGTGGCTGACCAGAGTGATAACGGCACCAACGGCAGGAACGGATTCGAAGCCAAGTATCTCCACCGGAGTACTGGGTAAAGCTGTGGTAATGGGTTTCCCGGAGGAATCAAGCAGAGATTTGACTTTACAGGCAATATTTTCGGCAAAAATCATGTCACCCGGTTTAAGAGTACCCTTTTTGACAATAGCCATAGCCACCGGACCACGGGATTGGTCCATTTTGGATTCGATGATGACTGCCTCCAGCGGTAAATTGGGTTCGTTTTTTAACTCCATGATCTCGGCGTTGAGCATGATTAGTTCGAGCAATTCATCAATTCCCAGCCCTGTTTTAGCCGAAACAGGCACAACGGCTACCTGGCCACCGTATTCCTCGGGAGTTAATTCGGCTTCGACCAGTTGACCTTTGACTTTTTCGGGTGAAACGTTGGGAAGATCCATTTTGGTCATAGCTACGATAACGGGGATATTACTGGCTTTAATTTCTTTGATTGATTCTTTAGTTTGGGCCATAATGCCTTCAACCCCGGAAATAACCAAAACCACCATATCGGTCACTAAGGCGCCGCGGGAGCGCATGGTGGAAAAAGCGGCATGTCCGGGAGTGTCAATAAAGGTGATAGTCGGAGTTTTGCCGGATTTGAGCTTGACGGTAGTCTGATAAGCAGAGATATGTTGAGTGATACCGCCGGCTTCACGGGCGGCAATATTGGCTGTGCGGATGCGGTCAAGGAGGGTAGTTTTACCATGATCAATATGGCCCATGACAGCGACAATTGGCGGGCGAAATTGATTGGTAGTCATGTTATTTTAAACCTTGGACTTTTATTTCCAGGCCACAGAGAATGCCGGCCAGCCGGACATTTTCGCCACCGGAACCAATAGCCAGGGCTAATTGATCTTCGGGAACTTCGACTTGGGCATAGCCTTCTTTGACGGTAATAACCTTGACGTCATTAGCCGGTGAAAGGGCATTAGCGATAAATTGATTTATGTTTTTGGAATAAGCAATAACATCAACTTTTTCATCAGACGGTAGTTCACCCAAAACTGCCTGGATTCTGGTCCCCTTTTGGCCGATACAGGAACCAACCGGATCAATACCGGGTTGGGAGCTACTGACAGCAACTTTGGTTCTTTGACCGGATTCACGGGCTATTCTTTCAACAGTGACTGATTTGTTACCGACTTCAGGAACTTCACGGGCAAAAAGTTCTTCGATAAATTTATTGTCGCGGCGGGAAAGGATAATGTCTTTGCGGCCGGTGTCATCTTCACTAATAGCTTTGATCAGAAATAATTTTTTACTACCTAGTTCCAAACTTTCGTTTTTGATTTGTTCATCGCGGGGGCAGACAGCTTCGGTTTTGCCGACGCCAATGGTCAAACGATAGGGATCGATGCGTAAAACGACTCCGAGAATGAGTGAGCCGAGTTTACGTTCATACTCACCGATAACCATTTCTTTTTCGGCTTCATGGATCTTTTGATCGATGACTTGTTTGGCGGTCTGGGCGGCAATCCGGCCAAAGCCGGGCGGAGTGACATTAACTTTTTTATCGTCGGTAACACGAAAAATCGAGAAAGAGCCGGAAGCCGGAATCAGTTCGACTTCAAAAATATCTTCCTCGGGTATAACCACGCCATGTTCTTTTTGATCCCTTTTATAGGCAGAAACTAAACCCAACTCAATTGAATCGAGAATATCCTGGGGATCAATATTGCGCTCACCGGCAATTTGAGCAACGGCGGCGGCAAATTCGGTTTTTGGTAGACGTTTTATATCCATATAATTTTTTAAAGTGAATATCAGCCAAAAAAAGGGGACATCACGTCCCCCATTCCGTATTCACAAATTTAACTGAACGTATTATAGAGACCAAATATGAAATATTTAGATGATCTGAGGGAAATATGTCGAAGAAATAGAAATAATCCTACAGAATCTGAGTATAAAATGTGGAGAATGGTACTTTGTGAACACAAAATCAGAGAAAAATTCTTGAGACAAAAACCAATTGGGAATTATATTTTAGATTTTTATTGTTCTAAATTAATGTTAGCTATTGAAATTGATGGTATTTCTCATAAAGATAAGTATTATCAAGATAAAAACAGAGATCAGTATCTACTAATTCGAGGAATTAAGACAATTAGGTATTCAAACGACCAAGTGCTAAATAAGATTGATGAAGTTTTTAAAGATTTAATTTCAAAAATAAAACTTAGGGAAAGTGAATTAGTATTTTCTCCCTTTTCAAGGGAGAATGCCCGAGAGAAACGAGGGAAGAGGGTTTAAAAATCCAATTCTTTGATCAGATCTCTTTGGCGGGAGTTAAGGCGGGAGGGAATGGTAATGTTAAGACGAATATAAAGGTCACCGCGGCCAAAACCATTGACGTCTTTAATCCCCCGGCCCTGAAGACGGACCAGGGTATTGGGCTGGGTGCCGGGTTTAACCCGAATTTTGAGTTTGTCTTCCAAAGTCGGGACCTCAATGTCATCACCTAATATCGCCTGTTTTAAGGATATTTCCTGTGTTACATAAACATCATTGCCGTCGCGTTTAAAGGTTTTATTGGGGAGGACGTCAACATAGAGAATAAAGTCGTTAAATTTAATCCGCTGGCCATCGTCAACGCCGGCGGGAACTTTGAGCTTTTTAGTTTTACCGTCAAGTTCGACTTCTTTTTGACAGCCGAGAGCGGCTTCAAGAAAAGTTAGCTGAATTTTATAGGTGGCCAAACGCTGTTGACGTTGGGATTGGCCAAAATTGACATTGCCGCCAAAAAATTGTTCAAAAATATCAAAAGGATTAGAAAACCCACCAAAATCAAAATCGGCGTTACCAAAGGGGTTTTGGCCACTACCACTCCAGGTATATGAAGTAAACGGATCAGATTGGCTGGTGTGGGTACGGCCGCCAAAACCTCCGGAAGACGGGTCAAAAGCGGCATGGCCAAATTGGTCGTAGGCGGCCTTTTTTTGATCGTTACTTAAAACTTCGTAGGCTTCGTTAATTTCTTTGAATTTTTCCTCAGCATCGGGCTCTTTATTTCGATCGGGGTGGAATTTTAAAGCCATTTTACGATAGGCAGATTTAACCTCGTCTTTCGAGGCGCCTTTGGTAAGACCTAAAGTTTCGTAAAAATCACGTTTCACAGTTCTTGCTCAAGTTTTTTGATCTTTTTAAGCCGAGAGAAATTGCTGACCAGCATATAGATGGTGTAACCAAGGCTTAAAACGAAGATAGCGATATTACCGTAGAACAGGTAAATAGTCGGGATAAAGCCAAATGAGGCGACTAAGCTACTAAGTGAAGAGACTACTAAACAGGCCATGCTGATAGCTGCGGCTTCGACAGCAAAAATAATTTTGTCCTGACGGAGGGTGGCGATCTGAAATTCAAAATTTTTAGATTTCATTTAATTTAAAAAAATAATAGTTCATTTTACATCATGTAGAGACGTTCCGCGGAACGTCTCTA
>JAPLYY010000066.1 GCA_026395315.1 Candidatus Shapirobacteria bacterium
GTATTAATTGGTGAGCTTGATGGATTGGAAAGATAGTAGTTTAGCTTAAAATCAAAAAGCTGATGGTCACCAAAAACGAATAAAATTTTACCATTAGGTTTAATTTGGCGGTAGTCAAGGTTAACCAGATAGCGGTCACCCTGAATTTGAGATTGGGCTACCGGGACGGAGGCAAAAGATAACTCGCCGAATCGGAGGGGAATATTGAGATTAATAGTTAAATTTTCATTGTCAGAAATTTGATAATCTGGAAGTTGGATTTCGAAAGTTTTGCCTTTGTTGATGGCAAATTGATTAACCAGGTAACTTAGGGTGAATTTGTTACCCTGTCCCCGACCAACAGACGGGTTATTGAATTTGAGGTTGATGATAGTGACGCCATTGGTTTGATTAACTGATTTGATAATGTTGCCGGTGGCATCGTGGGCGATGATTTGGCTTAGACCGGCGAGCTCTAACTTGATGACGTATTCTTTGAGATAGATTTGAGAGAGTAAGTTGGTAATTTGAAAATCCTGAGTCACTGAAGCGTCACCGTTGTCCTGAAGATAGTAGCTAATCGACTGGTTAACGGAAAAATCACTGGCAGCTAAGGTATTTTTAGCAAAAAGGAAAAAAAATAAAAGCAGGAAGAGCATTGATTTAATATAACAGAATTTTTACCATTTGACTTCGGGTATTATTCGCGTATAGTTGAAGTATGCCAACAGTATTGTATAAAAGACAACGGGAAATTTTGGATTTTATCAACGAGAATATCGGTAAATACGGTTATGCACCAACTTTGACGGAGATTGCCGATCATTTCGGTTTGTCCTCGTTGGCGACTGTCCATGAGCATTTAGCGGTGCTGGAGAAAAAGGGTTTGATTCGACGTTACCGGGGAGCGGTCAGAGGCATTGAGGTAATCGAGAAAGAGGGATTTATCAGCCGTTTGGGAACAGTGGAACTGCCGATTCTGGGTTTTATCGCCTGCGGGCAGCCTCTGGAGCCATACAATGACCCAAACGCGACATTGATGGTTAATTCCAGTGTAATTAGACCGGGGGATAAATCGTTTGTGCTGCAAGCTAAAGGAGATTCGATGGTAGATGACGGGATACTTAGCGGAGATTATGTGGTGGTTAAGGAACAAAGAGAGGCTCATGATGGGGATATTGTGGTGGCAGTATTGACTAACGGTTTTGCCACATTAAAGAGATATTACAAAGAAGCTACCCGAATTAGATTACAGCCGGCTAATTCGACGATGGATCCGATGTATGTTCGGAGTGTGGAAATCAGAGGAAAAGTGGTAGCAGTTATCAGACAATTCAATTAATGTTGTACATCATTTCTACCCCAATCGGGAACATGAAGGATATTACATTGAGGGCGATCGATACGTTTGAATTGATCGATATTTTATTATGCGAAGACACCAGAAAAACAGGATTACTTTTAAGTGAATTAAAAATTGCTAATAAACCTAAATTGGTATCGTTTTATGACGAGGTAGAACAACAAAAAGTGCCGCAGGTGATTGATTGGTTGAAAGAAGGACTGGAGGTGGGGTTGGTGACTGATGCCGGGACTCCCCTACTGTCTGATCCGGGATGGTTGTTGGTTAAAAGATGTTATGAATTGGGAATTAAATATACGGCGATTCCGGGCGCTTGTGCGGCTATCAATGCGGCAGTATTGTCGGGATTGCCGATCCAAAGATTTTGTTTTTTGGGATTTTTACCAAAAAAAGAAGGTGACAAAAGGAAATTATTGGAAAAATATGCCGATTTTGACGGAGTAAAAATTGTTTACGAAGCGGGGAATAGAACCGAAAGTTCGGTTAAACTTATCAAAGAAGTTAACGGAGAAAAGACTGAAATTCGAATTGTTAGAGAGATGACGAAAAAGTTTGAAGAGGTTTTAAAACCGGAAGAATTAGTGAATGATAAGGGCGAAGCAGTTATGGTGTTTTACTAAGATTGAGTAGGTTTTCACGACAAAGGCCTATACGATTTTCTATTTGACGTATCTGAATATTTGTTTTTAAACAATCCAAACATGTCTCCGGAACGTGAGAGGGAATCCCCAGCATTTCACCAAGATGTTTATCAAGCGAAGTTCTTAAAGATGCAACTTGGGCGCTGTCTAAGTCAATTTTATTGATGTATCGCTGTATCTCTTCAAGAGGTATGTTCATGACATATTGTATCAAACTATGTCGTTTTATTCCAGATTTTAGGTTGAAGAAATATTAGTTCTAGCGATGATTCCATCATAAGTAGCATCTAGAGCAAGTAAATTGACTCTTTCCATATTTATTTCAATACAGGTTTCGCAATTGTCCGGGTCGTGCCCTGGTTCTTTTTGGTGTACGGTTAGAAGAACTTTTTGTGCAGTTTCTTGAGATTTAGCATTCTTTAGTTCGTTGAAATTAATTTGGTTGCCTGTGTCAATTAGTCCCATTGGTGCATTATACCAAGTTGTATTAATTATTTTTCCAATTTTCTTTTTTCGGCCCAGGCGATGGTTTCGCGGGTGCGGTCGATAGCATCAGGCGATACGGAAATTGAGGTAATACCCCATTTGACTAGTTTTTCGACCAGTTCGGGATAATTGCTGGGAGCTTGGCCGCAAATTGAAGCCATTAATCCCCTTTTACGGGCTTTGGTGATGGCTCTTTTGAGGGACCATAATACTGCCGGATCCATTTCGTTGAACGCTTGGGCCACTTCGCTATTATCCCGGTCAATTCCCAGAGTCAACATGGTTAAATCGTTACTACCGATGGAAATGCCATCAATGCCAACGTCAATAAACTTGTCGAGCATGATGACATTGCTGGGAATTTCCACCATCATGAATAATTTAAATGTCGGGGAACGAAGTAAACCGTGGTCAGTAACAATTTGTTTAACTTTGGCCAATTCCTGCCAGGTGTGAACAAAAGGAATCATTAACCAAAGGTTTTTTAAGTTTAATTTATTACGGACAACCTTAATGGCTTCGAGTTCCATGGCGAAAACTTCAGCGCTGTTGATATAACGGATAGCACCTCTAAAACCCAACATGGGATTGGATTCTTCCGGTTCGTAGAGACGGCCCCATTTTAAAAAGCGGTATTCATTGGTTTTAAAATCAGAAGCGCGGTAAATTACCGGACGTGGGTTGAATGATTTACAAAATTTAGCCATATCACTGGCTAATTCATTAATAAATTGCTTTTGTTTGCCTTCAGAGATAATTTTTTTTGGGTGGACGCCGATATTGGCCATCATAAATTCAGCCCGAAGCAAACCAACGCCGTCAACCGGCCGTTTGGCCATTTCGGCGGCTAATTCCGGTTCGGCTAAATTAACATAGAGTTTGGTGGCGGTTTTTTTTGTGGGTAGAGACGCATCATGATGCGTCTCTACGGTATTGGATTGGGCATCTGATAAATTGCCAAACCAAATTTCACCGGTGGTGCCATTAAGGGTGACTGTTTGGCCTTCTTCGAGAGTTTTAGTAGCGGTTTGGGTACCAACAACGCAGGGAACACCCAATTCCCGGCTGACAATAGCGGCATGGGAAGTTTGACCGCCCTTATCGGTAATAATGCCGGCGACTTTTTTCATGGCCGGAACAAAATCGGGAGTAGTCATGGAAGTAACCAATATTTGGCCGGTTTTGGCACGGTTAATATTTTTTGGATCTTTGATGATGACGACAATACCGCTGGCAGTGCCGGGGCTGGCCGGTTGACCGATCAAATCGGGTTTTTGAACTGAAGTTGCTGGTTGGATATCGATGACTTTTTGATTGGAAGCAACTGTGGTAATGGGCCGGGTTTGGACAAAATAGAGAACATTATTTTCAATGGCAAATTCAATGTCTTGGGGTTTGCGATAGTGATTATGAAGTTTTTGGGCCAATTTGGCGATTTTTATAGCCATTTTTGGGTCAATTTTTTGTTTATCCTGGCGGGATTTAGGGACATCGACCTGGGCGGTTTCATCTTTTCCCCGAAGGAGTTCAATATCCTGATGAACCGTGTCGCTGGAAACAATTGACCAATCGATTTTATCAACAACAACCCGATCGGGAGTGACTTTACCTTGGACAATATATTCACCCAATCCCCAGATAGTTTCAATAATGATCTGATTTTTGTTGTTAGTAATCGGGTTGACGGTGAAACAGATACCGGAGATGTCCGAATGGACTAGTTTTTGAACGGGAACGGCGACTCCGATTTTAAAATTGTCGTAGTGTTTTTTGACCTGGTAGAAGAGAGATCGGGGAGTAAACAAACTAGCCCAACAATCGCGGACCCGGTTAATCACATTGGCTTCACCGATAACGTTAAGGTAAGTTTCACCCTGACCGGCAAAGGAGGCGTCGGCAGAATCTTCGGCAGTGGCGGAAGTACGGACAGCCACCGGGACATTTTTCAGTCCACCCCAGTCAGATAATTTTTTATATGATTTCATGATTTCGGCGGCAATGTTTTCAGGGATGGAACTGTGAAGAATGAGATGGGTGATTTTTTTAGAGGCAGCTAAAAGCTGGTCAGGTTGATCGACATCAGTAGAAGCTAGTATTTTTTTAATTTGGGGAGCTAATTTGTTTATTTCGATAAATTCAAAGTAGGTTTTGGCAGTAACGCAAAAACCATTGGGAACCGGGATACCAAGATTGTACATTTCTCCCAAGTTAGCGCCTTTACCACCAACCAGGTTGACGTCGGTAAAATGAATATCTTTAAACCAGAGAGTGTGGCTCATATTTTTATATTTAATTTTTCATCAGATCGGTGGTAATCA
>JAPLYY010000110.1 GCA_026395315.1 Candidatus Shapirobacteria bacterium
TGAAAGTTTTGAAATATCAAATTCAGTGTTACCTTTTGTTATTTCAATATCAAAACCTGGATCATTTTTCAAAACTAGACTGATTACTCCATTGTTTTCAGAAATATTCCAACTTGAAAAAGGATATTTAAAGGAAAGACTGTAATTGGTATTAGTATATGTTTTCCAACCTGCTGTCGAATCGGAAATTGTCGGAATTGGAGACGGGGTAAACGTGGGTAAAATAGGCCAGTCGTTGATAATTTCCGGTTTTTTGATGATATTGAGATAAAGGAGATAGAGAACAGTAACAAAAAGAACAGCGACGAGGGAGATGAGGAGTTTGATTTTCATTAAAACTTTAAAGTTGATAAATGTTGGGATAGATCGGCGTAATTAAAGGAGTTAAACATTAAGGCAGAAGTGCTATCTATAACACACATCCCCCAAACAGTAGGAAATTGGGAAATATAAACACCATTAATGATTAAACAGTTTTTACCGGCTATTTGTATATTTAATTCATCTGTGTCTGAAGTTATATTATCCTTACTAATGCTAAGAGTTTCTCCTAATTGTTTTTCAATAAATGCATGTCGTGAACCGTTATTATAAGGTAAAACTTGGAAATGTTGGGTTTGGGCGTAAGGAGAATAATATGGATTATTTTGGAGATTTTTATAAACAATGGAGACGATCCCATCCTGCATGCTCGCGTCTTGAGTCGAAGGGTTGAATCCGACTGTGAATTGGTTGGCTGGTCCAGAAAACGTTTGCCAACCACTGGGTAATTTATAAGTTACTTTGGAAATAGAAGTAGTAGGTGTGGGGGTAGAAGTAAATTTAAAAGTGGAGAGGATTTGATTAAACGTAGACTCGAATTTATTTAAAGTGTCCTTTGAAAACGAGGAAAGTACAATTTTTATTGCGTTACCGTTTTCAACAATTACGGATTGAAAATCGCTGACCGGTTGAGGACCAGAGAGAGATATCAGTTCTTTTGGGGTGCTTTTCTGCCCCGATTTGGCTAATGAGATATCGACTGTAAACCAAACGTCGCCTGGAGTAAGAGCCATAGGTGTTCCCATTTCCACACCTTTCCCTTCTGTTGGGGCAAAATATATGGAGTTCCCTGCTTGGTATTCGTTCACATATTTAAAATAGTCTTGTGGATATTTAAAGGAAAAACTATATTTAGTATTGGTATAGGTTTTCCAATTAGCAGTCGGATCAGTTGTGGTCGGAACTGTGGTAGGAAGGATTATTTTGCCTGTTTTGGGGACATAAGCAACTTCCGGTTTTTTGGCAAAATTTAAATACAATAAATAGAGAACTGAAACAAAGAGGACGGCGACGAGGGAGATGAGGAGTTTGGTTTTCATGCTGTGGTAACTGCCCCAAAAACTTTGGTTTCTAATTTTTCAATCCGATTGGTATTGGAAGGCTGATCTCTGGTTTCGCCGGCCAATCCGTCAACAATATCAAATAATTCTGATTTCCACTCAATTAAATGATCATCGATTGATTGAATGTGTTTTTCGGTACGATTATTTTGATCTTTCAAAACGGCAATATCTGATTTAATGTCCTTAAGCTTCTCATCAAACTTCTGATTGAGCTTTTGTTCGAGTTTTTCCTCTAACTTTTCATCAAGTAAACTACCTATTTGTTTTAAATCTTGAGGGGTCATGATTAATTTTATAATTTTTAGAGATTAAAACAACGGGCTCTAATATGTCAGTTTATGGAGTTGTGGTTGCTGATGGGGTGGCAGTAGTTCCCGTAATCGTAAATTTCACTGATTTGGTGCTGTTATTTACCGACACGGTATATGTTCCGGCTGTTTCAGTGGAACAACTGGCATCGGTGGGTTGAGTCAGAGTAATAATAATTTTTTGACCATCAGTAGACGGCTGATTAGTTAAATTAAACGTGCATCCAGTAGAGGTAAAAGATATATTGTTGGCGGTTTTATCAAAGCCGGTACCATAAATAGTGACTTTGGTGCCGATTTTACCGGAGGTAGGATAGATGGAACTGACCGTTAGTGGCACCGGTTTTTTGGTGGGTCCGGCGGTGGGACAAACATTGTTAGTACAGGAAATGGTCAAATCAGTCAGACAGGTACAGGTATTACAACCATCCTGGGCAGGAAAAGTTTGATCGACAACGTAACGGAGATCGTTAAGGGCACAATAATTGGCAACATTGGCAGTGGGGTTGGGAATCAAAGTTGGCTGGCCGGCGGTCGGACTAGCGGGTTTGGCCAGAAAAAAGACATAAACATTAGCAACTAAGACGCTCAAGAAAACCAATAACGAGAAGAAAAATATGATTTTAAAGAAGTTATTTGGTTTGGATGGAGGTGGGGTTATTAATAATGGGACCTCTGGAGGTAATTCCGGAGGAGCGGCAACAGCTAATTCCTGGGAATATTTATCGAGAATCGATTGATAAGCTTCGGCTAAGCCGAGGTTGGGCTCGTTTGGTGTTTGATTATCATCCATGTTATAAATATCGCATTTTGACAGATAAGTGTCAAATTAGTGTAAAATCAGCGGTGGTTAAAAAAGTATTTATCAAGACTTTTGGTTGTGCCCAAAACACAGCTGATTCGGAAAGAGTCAAGGCTTATTTTTGGGAAAAAGGCTACGAGTTTACCAACGACTGGAAAGAAGCCGACGAGGTGGTGATTAACAGTTGTGTAGTCAGGGAATCGGCTGAAAACAGGGTTTACAGATTAGTACCGATCAGAAATAAAAAAAAGGCGGCATTGATCCCAATCGGATCGGGATGTGATAATTTTTGTTCATATTGTATTGTGCCTTTTGCCCGGGGACGGGAAGTATCGCGAAAAATGGAGGAAATTTTACTAGAAGTTGACGAGGCGATAAAACAGGGATTTAAAGAAGTGGTATTGATTGGTCAAAATGTTAATTCGTATGGGGGAAATAAATTTTATATTTTATTAGAAGAAGTGGCGAAAAAACCAATAAATAAATTATCGTTTGTCAGCAGTAATCCGTGGGATTTTTCGGATGAATTAATTGAAGTAATTGCTAAATATCCAAATATTGACAGATTAATTCACCTCCCCTTTCAGTCGGGTGATGATGAAATTTTAAAAAAAATGAACCGGAATTACACTCAAAAAAAATATTTGGATTTAGTAAAAAAAATTAA